>NZ_AFAL01000121.1 GCF_000193225.1 Verminephrobacter aporrectodeae subsp. tuberculatae At4
GCAGTCGATGCGGGTGCATATTCCACCGCCGTACAAGGGCGCGCGCGCGTCGATCGCCACCATATGCGCCTGCGTCGCGTCCCCGATGCGGTCGGCGCCGTGCTCCTCAAGCAGATGCCGGAGCAGCACCCCTTGGTTGTATTCGGTGCCGCGGATCAGAAAGTTGTCCGTCGGCCATTCCCCGCGTTCATTTTGTCCCCAGGCCTGGCGCAGCCATTGCCGGTTCGATTCGAACCCGCCCGCGGCAAGAACACAGGCTTTGGCGCGGATGCGTTCGCCGTTGGCATGGGCGGCAACGAACCGGCCTTGCCCGATTTCGAGCCGATCGACCGGCGACCCGTAGCGCAGGGCAACGCCCAGGCGCTGCGCACTGCGGTAGTAGGCATTCACCAGGGCCTTGCCCCCGCCCATGAAGAAGGCGTTCGTGCGGGCCACCTGCAGGGTGCCCGAGAGCGCGGGCTGGAAATGCACGCCATGCCGGCGCATCCAGTCCCGGCAGGTCGAGGAGGCGCGGATGATCAGCCGCGCCAAATGCTCGTTCGTTTGCCCTTCGGTGACCTTGAGCAGGTCCTGCCAGTATTCCTGTTCCGGGTAGGCGCCGACCAGGACATCCTGCGGCGCGTCGTGCATGCAGCGCAGGTTGCGCGTGTGCGCTGAATTTCCCCCACGCCATTCCTTGGGCGCGGCCTCGAGCAGCAAAACGCCAGCCCCCGCTTCGCGCGCCATCAGGGCGGCGCACAGCGCGGCGTTTCCGCCGCCAATGACCAGTACGTCATGGTCCAAAACAACCGTTCCTTTGCTGCGTTCAAGCCCTGATTCGCAGCAATGTAGTCAAGGAAATGGTTCTCGCCCAGCGCAGTGATCGCATGGGGGCATCATGAATCGTGATACCGGGACGTCACCCCGGACCAACTGCCGTTTTCGACCAAGGTCTGCACGCAATCGCGGATCACCATTTTGGTTGCGATCGCCGCCGAAGAAAGCTCCTCCTCGGAAAGACTGCACAGGATATTGCTGCGGCGTACTTCACTGTCGTCGATCCGGGCCCACTGAAAGCGCTGCCCGGCGTCGGGAAAACG
>NZ_AFAL01000120.1 GCF_000193225.1 Verminephrobacter aporrectodeae subsp. tuberculatae At4
CACGCAATCACGTGGCCGCAGCGCCGGGCGTTTTCCGAGCCGCGCAAGCTCGCCTGCATCCAGCGCTCCAGGCCGTGCACGTCGAGCGCGGGGTAGCCCATGGCGCTGTCCACGCTGGCGTTGGCGCGGGCGTGCTGTTCCAGCACCGTCCCCCGGGCGTCGAACAGCAGCAGCCGGGCGTGGCTCTTGCCAATGTCGATGACCAGCGTCAGGTCCGGCGCGTGCACGGGCGTGGGCATGGGGGGAATCAGTCCATGTGGAACACGCAGGGCAGCAGCTCGACCACCGGCGTGCCGTCGGCGGCGTAGCGCATGATGTCCGCCATATGCGCCCACCAGCGCTGCATCACCGGGTGCGCGGGCAGCGCGTCCATGCCGTGCTGGCTGCTGCGCCGCAGCGTGGCAAACAGCACCCGGTTTTCTTCGTCCAGGTAGATGCTGTAGTCGCTCACGCCCGCGGCGCCAAGCAGCGCCGTCAGCTCGGGCCAGATGGCGTCGTGGCGCCGCTTGTACTCGGCCACGCAGTCGGGATGCCCGGGGTCGAGAAACATGCGAAAGGCTATTTTTTCGTGGCTCATCGGCTCTCTCCTTCGCCCCCGCGGGCGGCGTTCATGCGCGCACTCCCGGCCGCGGCAGCAGGCGCGGCAGGATCATGGAGACGATCAGCAAAACGCCGACCACCATGGACATGACGATTCCGCTTACGTTGGCCATTCCCATGCCAAAGCTGAACAGGCCCAGCAGCAATACCGCGAGCATGGTGCCGACGATGCTGCCGCGCCCGCCCTCGATCGCCACACCGCCCAAAATGGCCATGGTGATCGCGTCCAGCTCCCAGCCCAGGGCAATGTTCGGCCGGGTGCTGCCGATGCGCCCGGTGAGCAGGATCGCGGCCACCGCGGCCATCAGACCGGAGAGCACGAACAAGGCAAAGCGGTAGCGTCCGACCGCGACTCCGGAAAAGCGCGCGGCCACGGGATTCGCGCCGATCGCGTAGATGCGCCGGCCCATGGTGCTCCGGTGCAGGAGCAGGCCCAGCGCCAGCGCAAACACCAGCAGCAGCCCGAACTCGATGGGGACGCGAAGCCAGCGCAGCCCCGTGATTTCGCTCAGTAGGCGTTGCCCAGGGTGGAGAAGATTTCCGGGTAGCCCGAGATCGACTGCTCGCCCAGCACCACCAGCGCCAGCCCCCGGTACAGCGAGAGCGTGCCGATGGTGACCACGATGGACGGCAGCCCGCAGCGCGCGACCAGCAGGCCGTTGAACGCGCCGGCGAGCATTCCGCTGAGCAGCGCCGCGCCCGCGATTGCCCAGGGTCCGAAGCCGGCGCGCAGCGCCAGGCCCATGGCCAGCGAACTGAGCGCCAGGATGGCGGCGATGGACAAATCGATCTCGCCGCAGACGATCAACAGCGCCAGCGCCAGCGCCAGCAGGCCCTTCTCGCTGAAGTTGAAGCTGCTGTCGGCCAGCGTTTCCAGGCTCATGAAGCCGGGCTGGCCGACGCCAAAGGCCAGCAGCAAGACGCACAGTAGCGCCAGCAGCACGCGCTCCCAGGTGTTCCAGGCCTTCATGCCACGGCCCCTTCAGGCTCCAGGATCTGCCGGCCGCAGCGCCGCTGCGCGCGCGCATTCAGCGCCACGGAGACCAGGATCACCGCGCCGGAGATGGCCTGTTGCCAGAAGGGCGAGACCTGGATCACCGGCAGCGCGCCGTTGACCACGCCGATGAACAGCACCCCCAGCGCCGCGCCCGCAACGCTGCCGACACCGCCGCCAATGCCCACGCCGCCGATCACGCAGGCGGCGATCACGGTGAGCTCGTAGCCCGCAGCCAGATCGGCGTAGGCGATGGAGTAGCGCCCCACCCAGAGCAATCCGGCAAGCCCGGCGAGCATTCCCGAGAGCGTGTAGGCCAGGCGCAGGCGCGCGGCAACGCGGATTCCCACACAGACCGCCGCATGCGGGTTGCCGCCCAGCGCGTAGAGCTCGCGGCCCTCCTTGCGCAGCCGCAGGAAGATGGCGCCCAGCGCGAGCACCAGCAGCGCGCACCACAGCAGCGCCGGCAGACCGAGCCAGACCGCGCGCGGCAGCGCCTTGATGGCCGGGTGGATGTCCTGGTCCGAGATCCAGGCGCCCCGGCTGGCAACGAAAACGGCGCCGCGGTACGCCGCCAGGCTGCCCAGCGTGACCACGATGGGCGGCAGCCCGAAGCCGGTGATGAGCCAGCCATTCACGCTGCCGAGCAAGCCCCCCACGGTCAGCGCCAGGGCGATCAGCAGCGCGCTGTCCAGGCCCGCAAAAGAGCGCCCCGCGAGCGCGCAGAGCATTCCCGTGAGCGCCAGATTCGACGCCACCGAGAGGTCGATTCCGCGCGTCAGCAGCACGAGCATCTGCCCCATGACCAGGATGGCAAGAATCGCCGAGTCGTTGGCAATGTCCAGGCCATTGCGCCAGCTCAGGAACACCGGCGCGCGCGCGCCCACGGCCAGCGCAAGCACGCCGATGGTGGCCAGCAGCAGCCATTCGCGGCGCAGAGTCGGGAGGCGGTTCCTCATACGGCCCCCGCGGCGCCGCCCTGCCGCGGGCCCAGACCCGAAGCCGCGGCGACGATCGCCTCGGCCTGCATCCCGGCGCGCGCAAACTCGGCCACCTGGCGCCCGCGGCGCATGACGATGACGCGGTGCGCCAGGTGCATGACCTCGGGCAGTTCCGAGGACACCAGAATCACCGCCAGCCCCTGCTGCACCATCTCGGCAATCAATGCGTAGACCGCCTGTTTCGCGCCCACGTCGATTCCCTTGGTCGGCTCGTCGAGGATCAGCACCCTCGGGTCCAGCGCGAGCCACTTGGCCAGCACCACTTTCTGCTGATTCCCGCCCGACAGGCCCGCGAGCGGCGTGTGCGGCGAAGGGGTCCTGATGCGCAGCCGCTCGACCATGCGCCGGCACAGCGCCGACTCCTTGAGCGCCGACAACCAGGGGCCGTTGGCGCAGCGCGCGAGGTCCGCGAGGCTGATGTTCGCCTGCACCGAGAAGCTCAGAATGCCGCCCTGGCGCTGGCGCTCCTCGGGCACGTAGGCAATTTTTGCGGCGATCGCCGCGCCGGGTCGCCGCGCGTCGAAGCGCTTGCCCAGGACCCGAAAGTCGCCCGTGGCCCGGGGGTTGAGCCCCATGATGGCGCGCATGGCCTCGCTGCGCCCCGAGCCGATCAGGCCGTAGAAGCCGAGGATTTCGCCGCGCCGCAGGTCAAATTGCAGGTCCCGGAATTCGGTCGGGTGCGACAGGCTTCGCACCGACAGCACCCGCTCGCCGGGCGCGCCGTCGATCTGCGGATAGATCTGCTCGACGGCGCGACCGGCCATCAGGCGCAGCAGTTCCTGCTCCGTGGTGTCGGCCATGGCGCCGCTGCCGACGGCCGCGCCGTCGCGCAGAACCAGGTAGCGGTCCGCCAGGGCAAAGATTTCGTCGAACTTGTGCGTGATGAAAATCACGCCAACCCCCTGCGCGCGCAGCCTGCGCACGATGCCGTAGAAGTCGCGGATCTCGGCCTGCGACAGGGCCGCCGTGGGCTCGTCCAGAATCACCACCAGCGCCTTCTGCGAAAGGGCACGGGCAATCTCCACCAGATGCTGCTCGGCCAGGCCCAGGTCCTTCACCAGCGTGGTCGATGCGAACCGCGCGCCGACGTCCGCCAGCGCACTGCGCGCGCGCGCGTGCATCGCGGACCAATCGACGATGGGGCCGCGCATCGGGTGGCGGCCGGCAAAATATTCTCCGCCACGCTCAATTCCTGGAACATCACCGTTTCCTGGTGCACGGCCAAAATGCCGGCGGCCCGCGCGTCCTGCGCGTTGGCAAACTGCTGCTCTGCGCCTTGCAGGCTGATGCAGCCCTGCTCCAGGGGCTCGACGCCGGTGAGTATCTTCACCAGCGTGGACTTGCCCGCGCCGTTCTCGCCCACCAGCGCCAGCACCTCGCCGGCGCGCAGTTCCAGATCCACGCCGCGCAGCGCGCGCGTGGCGCCGTAGCTCTTGTGCAGCCCGCGCAGACTCAACAGCACGTCAGACCGAGTCACGTCGCGTCGTTTCAGAAAATCTTGGCAAATTTCCCGACGTTGCGCGCGTCGTAAGTAAAGGGCTCGGACATGTCGGCCTCGCCGTTCGCGTTCAGGGTCACGGTGCCGACGCGGCCCAGCGAGACCCTCTCTCCGGGCTTGCCGCTGAGCTTGCCCGAGATGAACTGGCTGGCTGCATGGACGCTCGAGTAGCCCAGGTCGATCGGGTTCCAGATGGCAAAGGACTTGACCGCGCCGCTCTTCACATGGCCGGCCATTTCGGACGGCAGCCCCAGACCGGTCACGTACACCGAGCCGATCTTCCCTTCGTCCTGCACCGCCTTGGCCGCAGCGGCGATGGCGATGGTCGTGGGCGCAATGATCGCCTTCAGGTTCGGGTGGCTCTTGAACAGCCCCTGCGCTTCGCGGTAGCTCTTGTCGCTCTGGTTGTCCCCGTAGACCACGCCCACCAGCTTCAGGCCCTGGTATTCGGGGCGGGCCAGCACCTTCTTGGCTTCGGCGATCCAGACGTTCTGGTTCATCGCCTGCGCCGTGGCGGACAGGATGGCGATTTCGCCGCTGTCGCCAATCGCCTGCTGCGTCAGCTTCACCAGCTTTTCGCCGATGAGCGCGTTGCCCGACGGGTTCAGGTGCATCATGCGGCCGTCCTTGCGCACGCCCGAGTCAAACGACAGCACCTTGATTCCGCGGTCCTTGGCGCGCTTGAGCGACGGGACCAGCGCGTCCGGGTCGTTCGCCGAGATGACGATGGCCGCGACCTTTTGCGAGATCAGCGCGTTGATGATTTCGATCTGGCCTTCGGCGGTGGATTGGGCCGGGCCGGTGTAGATGATCTCGACGTTGCCGAGCTCCTTCGCGGCCTCCTGCGCGCCCTGGTGCACGGCGTCGAAGAAGCCATTGCCCAGGCTCTTCACGACCACGGCAATTTTGTCTGCGGCGAGCACCGGGCTGGCCAGCGCGGCGCCGAATACGGCGCCCAACAGAGCCGTCCTGAGTTGTTTTTTCATCGATGTCTCCAGAAGGGGTTGATGGGTCCGGGTCCGGGCATGGCCGGCCGGATCCGCAAGGGTTCACACAATGCCGCTGCCACCGGCCGTGCGCGCCGGCCGCTCGCGGGCCACGCGCGCGCGGTAGCCGCTGGCGCGGTACGCGGCCACCGGGTCGATGGCGCCGCCGGCGTCGAGCCGCAGCCGTTGCAGTATCGGCGTGACGTCGGTCTCAAAGCCGCGCTTGAGCGTCTGGCTGGCGAGCAGCGCGTCGTTCGCGTCCTGCGCGGCGTCGAGCAGGTCGCGCTCGACGAGTAGCGCCTGCGCGTAGCTGCGCTGCACCTGCGCGGCACTGCCCATCAGGCTCTCGATCGGGTCGGTCACGTTGTGGCTCTGGTCGAGCATGTACGCGGGAGCGAAACCGGCGACCCCCTCGTGCGCTGCGGCGACGAGTTCGTTGAACACCAGAAACAGCCGGTAGGGCGCGACGCTGCCGGCGTCCAGGTCGTCGTCGCCGTACTTGCTGTCGTTGAAATGAAAGCCGGCCAGCTTGCCTGCGCCAATCAGCCGCGCGACGATCATCTCGATGTTCACGCTCGGCGCGTGGTGCCCCAGGTCCACGAGGCACTGCGCCCTGGGCCCGAGCGCGCTGGCCGCCAGGTAGCTCGACCCCCAGTC
>NZ_AFAL01000119.1 GCF_000193225.1 Verminephrobacter aporrectodeae subsp. tuberculatae At4
CCACGCGGCGCGTCTGGCAGGCGGGCGACAGGCGCGGAGCCAGGCGCTGACCGATGCTGCCGCACACCGCCAGCGGCAGGCGCTGCCCTGCGTCGAGCGCGAGCGCCAGTGCGTCGAGCGCCTGCGCAGCGCGCTGCAGCAGCTGCGCGGCGGCGAGGTCGCAGGCCTCATGCTCGAACACCAGCGGCGCGAGCCGGGCATAAGCGAACTGGCCCGCAGCCTCGCACCAGGCCAAGAGCTTGTCGCGCGTGTCGCCGCACACGTCCCACACGGCGTGCACCAGCGGCCCGCCACGCAGTCGGCCATCAATGGCCCAGTGCGCGAGTTGGACCGCGTGCTGGCCCAGCCAGGCGCCGCTGCCTTCATCGCCGAAGGGAAAGCCCCAGCCACCCACGCTCAGGTGCGCGCCGTCTTCGCACAGGGCTTCGCCGACGCTGCCCGTGCCGGCCACCACGATGGCGCCAGGCCGGCCAGCGTGCGCGCCGGTGAGCGTGGCAAAGGCATCGGTGAAAAGCTCCACCCGGCCATAGACCCGCTGCGCCGCGCAGGTCTTCTGGAGCGCGAGGAACTCCGCGCACCAGCCCACGTTGTGGACCCCGGACAGGCCAAGGCCCAGCGCACAGCGCGCGGACTCGAACCCGTCCAGTCTGGCTGCGGCCACGGCCGCATCGACCGCGCGGTGGATCTCCACCCAGGCCTGCGGCCGCCCCTGCCCCAGTGCCGACGGGCCAGCCTGGCCATGGCCCAGCACGCTCCCATCGCGCCGCAGCAACAGCGCACGCGTGCCGGAGCCGCCACCATCCACACCCACCAGGTAGTCGATCATCTGGCCGCCCCGAATGCTTGAGGGGACAAAACCAATTCAGAAACCAATTTTCTGATGATGAATACCAGCTGCGCAGGCAGATACTCGAGCAGCGGGTCACGAAGGATTGGCATTCCGGAATTTCCTTTGGATACGTCAAGGAAACACGCCCTCCCGGGGGCGTGGCCGGCGGAGTATAACCAATACAAGTCCACTTTAACAAGCTATCTTTTGTGGTATGGGACCGCGGGCGGCGTCAGCGAGCGCATACACTCCCGGCGGTGTCCTTGTTCAAAGCCGCTTCCACCGTCTCCCTGCTGACCCTGGCGTCCCGCGTGACGGGTCTGATGCGCGACCTGCTGATGGCTTCGGTGTTCGGGGCCAGCGCCTTGACCGACGCCTTCAACGTCGCCTTCCGCATTCCCAACCTGTTTCGTCGGCTCTTTGCCGAAGGGGCGTTCAGCCAGGCCTTCGTTCCGGTGCTCGCCAGCACCCGGGCGCAGCAGGGCGAAGAGGCCGCGCACCGGCTGATTGCCGCCGTGAGCACGGCCCTGACCTGGACGCTGCTGCTTTGCTGCCTGCTGGGGGTGCTGGGGGCTCCGGTCCTGGTCTGGGCGCTGGCCAGCGGCCTGCATCAGAGCGCCGGGGCGTACGACGCGGCGGTGCTCATGACGCGCTGGATGTTCCCCTACATCGGGTGCATGTCGCTGCTTGCGCTGGCGGCCGGAGTGCTCAATACCTGGAAGCATTTCGCCATTCCCGCCGCAGCGCCGGTGCTGCTCAACGTCTGCATGATCGGCGCCGCCTGGTGGGGCGCGCCGCAGTTCCAGGCGCGCGGCGTGGAGCCGATTTTTGCCATGGCGGGCGGGGTGATGCTCGGCGGTGTGCTGCAACTGGCCGTGCAGTTGCCCGTGCTCGCACGGCTCGGCCTGCTGCCGCGCATCGGCACGACCTGGGGGACCTTGCGCGCCGCCTGGGCAGAGCCGGGCGTGCGCCGGATGCTGGGGCTCATGGCGCCCGTCCTGCTGGGGGTGGGGGTGGCGCAGATCTCGCTGATGATCAACACCCAGATCGCGTCGTACCTCACGCCGGGCAGCGTGACCTGGCTTTTTTACGCGGACCGCCTGATGGAGTTCCCCACGGCGCTGCTCGGCGTGGCCCTGGGCGTGGTGCTCACGCCGCAGCTCGCGGCGGCCAAGGCGGCGGACGATGCGCAGCAATACTCCGCGCTGCTGGACTGGGGCCTGCGCAGCGTGCTGCTGCTGAGCGTGCCCTGCGCGGTGGCGCTGCTCACGTTTTCCACGCCGCTGGTGGCGACGCTGTTCCACCACGGCAAACTGGCCGACGGCGACGTGGGCCGGATCGCCGTGGCGCTGTCCGGCTACGGTGCGGGCCTGCTCGGGCTGGTGGCGATCAAGGTGCTCGCGCCCGGCTACTACGCCAGCCAGGACATGCGCACCCCCGTCAGGATCGCCATCGTGGTGCTGCTGCTCACGCAGTTGCTGAACCTGCTGCTGGTTCCCCTGATCGCCCACGCCGGCCTGGCCCTGTCGATCGGCCTGGGCGCGCTCGTCAACGCCCTGTGGCTGCTCGCGGGATTGCTGCGGCGCGGCAGCTACCAGCCCCGACCGGGCTGGGGCCGGTTTGCGCTGCAGGTGTTCGCAGCCAGCGCCGTGCTCGCGCTCTGGCTGCTCTGGGGTGCGCAGCATTTCGATTGGCTCGCGCTGCGCGCCGCCGGAGCCCGGCGCGCCGGCCTGCTGGCGCTGCTCATGCTCGGGGCTGCGGGGCTGTACTTTGGCGCGCTCCGGGCTACCGGCCTCAGGCTGCACCAGATGCTGCGGCGCTAGTTTTTGCCCCGAAGTTGGCGTGCATGGCGGCTGGCATTCAGTTGCGGGCGGGCGCGAGCACGTACGAGACGTCCGGTTTGCGCTGTGTCGCGATCCAGCGTTCGAAGCGCAGCGTCTGCATGTTGAAATAGCCCAGCCGGTCGTCGTCCTGGCTGACGAAGGCCAGGGGCCGCGTGGGGTGAAAGCTCAGCGCGATGGCGCGTGCGCCCATGGGGACATGCGCCAGCTCGCGCAGGCTGCCGGGGTCGACCACGGACAGGCTGCGCGCGCCATAGTTGGTCACGAGCAGCCGGCCGTCGCGGTGCAGGTACAGGCGCGTCGCGTCGTCGCGCGAGGGCACCTGGTATTTGATCTGCATGCTCGTGCAGTCGATGGCGCACAGGGTGTTGCTCCAGCGGCAGCTCACGTACAGGGTCTTTTCGTCCGCGCTCAGCGCGCAGCCTTCGGGCTTCTCACCCGGAGCGCAGGCCACGGGGGCGCAGGTGGGGTCGTGCGGGCGGATCCTGGTCACGGTGTGCGACAGCAGGTTCAGCGCATAGGCCGTCTGCCCGTCGCGGGTCAGGGCAAACAGGTGGCTCTTGATTCCCCCCGTGCCCACGACGCGCCGTGGGGCGTTGTCGGTTTCGGGATGCTCCAGCACCACGAGTTGCGCGCGCTCCTCGCTCAGCGCGTACAGGCGGTCCTGCGCGTCCATCTGCATGCCGTGCAAGCGGTTGAAGGGCGCGACGTCGATGCTGCGCACGTGCTTGCGCCGGGCGATGTCGATCTGAAAGACGTGCGTGCCGCCGACCCCCGTGTGGCCCGCGGTTTCCACGCCGTAGTGGCCGATGTAGGCGTAGGCTTGGCGCGAATCGACGACGAACTCATGCGGAAAGTCGGGCAGCGCGATGCTGGTCAGGCGCGCGCCGCTGTCGAGGTCGTAATAACTCAGGCAGTGGCTGGATTTTTCCACCAGCATCAGGGTGTCGCGGGTCATGGCTTGCCCTGGTAGCGGTCGAGCGCATGGCCGTTCGTGAAATCGACCCGATCGCGCCAGACGCTCATGCGTTCGGGGCCGATTCCGGCAAGGTCGCCGAGGCTCAGGGCAACGACCGGTTTGGCTGCTTGTGTCATGCGTGGGTGGATTCCAAGGGTCAAAGGCCGGGCAGGTGTCTGAGGCATCAGGGTGCCGGGCCCGATTGTCGGGAAAGGGGCGCTGACCATAAATTCAAAATTTAGACACAATCAATAACTAAGCCTTACGATTATCCCCGGATTTTCCCGTCACTCAGAAGCCATTGCCGTATGCCCGATCACCGCCATCCCCTTGTTTCGCAGCTCTTCAACCGCCTGCGCATGCGCCAGTTGGCGCTGGTCCTGGCGTTCGCCGAGCACGGCACATTGCGCCGCGCCGCAGCCGAACTGGGGATGAGCCAGCCCGCGGCCACGAAGATGATTCAGGAACTCGAATCCGCACTCGGGCAACGCCTGTTCGCGCGCGAGGGCCGCGGGCAAAGGCTGACCCCCGCAGGCGAGCGCGCGCTGGACTTTTTCCAGGGCATGCGCGGGTCGATGGAATCCATGGTGCGCGAACTCGAAGAACTGCAACTGGGCAACGCCGGGCGCGTGTCGGTGGGCTGCATCATGGCGCCGCTGCCGACTTGGCTGAACCCGGCGATCATCGCGCTGAACAAGGCCTACCCGCGGGTCACGATCCAGGTGACGCTGGACACCAGCGACCAGCTCGTGGAACTGCTCGAGGACGGCTCGATCGACATCGCCATCGGGCGCGTGGCGCCGGGACACGGGGCGCAATTTTGCTTCCATCCACTGGACAACGAGTCGCTGGCCGTGGTGGTCGGCGTGGGCCACCCGCTGGCCAAAAGGAAGCTGGTCGCGTTTGCCAACCTGCTGGAGTATTCCTGGATACTCCAGCCCCCGGGAAGCCCCCTGCGCGAGGTGCTCGAGCAGGAGTTCCGCGCGCTCCAGGCGCCCCTGCCGCGCGGCCTGATCGAGACCGCGTCGATCCTGTGCACGATGCGCCTGATCGCGGACACCACCATGATCGCTGTGCTTCCGCTATCGGTCGTCACGGTCTACGCCCAGCACCATCTGCTCAAAATCCTGCCCTGCCAGATCAAGCACAAGATGGGCGCATTCGGATCGATCACGCGCCAGGACCGCCCGCTGTCCGAGGCCGCACGCTATTTCCTGTCGGCCCTGCACCGCAGCCAAGCGGCGGCGGCGGGGGCGTAGCCTGGCTCGCCCGCGGTCCCGTTGCCACATTGACGCCCCCTGCCGCAGCCATGCCGGCGCCTGTAAGATCGACGCAGACGGCACGGGGAATGCGGCAGGACGGGACGACGCGGGCAATGCCTCGCGGGCCGCGCGCCAATTCCTGCCCGCCCCCCATTTAACTTTCACCCCCCACCGACCCAGAAAGCACCCCATGGACATGAAGACCTCCCCCCTGACGCTGCTCAAGGACCCCACGCTGCTCAAGACCGACGGCCTGATTGATGGCCAGTGGCGGACCGCAAGCAGCCGCTTCGACGTCATCGACCCGGCCACCGGCTGCAAGCTCGCCGACGTCGCCAACCTCGGCCCGGCCGATGCCCAGGCCGCCATCGCCGCAGCCGACGCGGCCTGGGGCCCCTGGAGGGCGCGGACCGTCAAAGAGCGCAGCGTCCTCCTGCGCAAATGGCACGACCTGCTCATGGCCCACCAGGACGACCTGGGCCGCATCATGACCGCCGAGCAGGGCAAGCCGCTGGCCGAGGCCAAGGGCGAGGTCGCCTACGCCGCGAGCTTCGTCGAGTGGTTTGCCGAAGAAGCCAAGCGCATCAACGGCGAGACCCTGCCCACGTTCGACAACAACCGCCGCCTGCTGGTGCTGCGGCAGCCCATCGGCGTGTGCGCAGCGATCACGCCCTGGAACTTCCCGCTGGCCATGATCACGCGCAAGGTGGCGCCGGCTCTGGCGGCCGGCTGCACCGTGGTCATCAAGCCGGCCGAATTGACGCCGCTCACGGCGCTGGCCGCGACCGAACTGGCGCTGCGCGCGGGAATCCCGGCGGGCGTCCTGAACGTCCTGCCCGCCGACAGCGAGCAATCCATCGCCATCGGCAAGCTGCTGTGCGCCAGCGAACGGGTGCGCCACATCAGCTTCACGGGCTCCACCGAAGTGGGCCGCATCCTGATGGCGCAAAGCGCCCCCACGGTGAAAAAGATATCGCTGGAACTGGGCGGAAACGCGCCCTTCATCGTTTTCGACGACGCCGACATCGACAGCGCCGTGGCAGGCGCCTTCGTCAGCAAGTACCGCAACGCCGGCCAGACCTGCGTGTGTTCCAACCGCATCTACGTGCAGGAAAAAGTCTACGACGAGTTCGTGCAAAAGTTCGCCGCCAAGGTCTTGACCGCCAAGGTCGGCAACGGCTTCGACGCCGAAGTCAACCAGGGCCCGCTCATCGAGGAGGCGGCAGTGCTCAAGGTGCAGCGCCATGTGGACGACGCCGTTGCCAAGGGCGCGAAGGTGGTGACCGGCGGTCGGCGCCTGCAAAACCTCGGATCGGGCCAATTCTTCGAGCCCACCGTGCTCGCCGACGCCACGTCCGACATGCTCTGCGCCCGCGAAGAAACCTTTGGCCCCGTGGCGCCGATTTTCAAGTTCAAGACCGAGCAGGAAGCCATTGCCGCCGCCAACGACACCGAGTTCGGCCTGGCCAGCTACTTCTACAGCCGCGACATGGGCCGCATCTTCCGCGTGGGCGAGGCGCTGGAATACGGCATGGTCGGAATCAACGTGGGCGTCCTGGCGACCGAGCACGTGCCCTTTGGCGGCGTCAAGCAGTCCGGCCTGGGCCGCGAGGGCTCGCACCACGGAATCGACGACTACGTGGAAATCAAATACCTGTGCCTGGGGGATATCCAGAACACCCGGTAGGCCAACGCGCGATGCATGCGATTGAATACACCCGCGCCGCCGAACTGCCCGCGATCCTCGCCCGGCGCATCGCCATTCTCGACGGCGCCATGGGAACCATGATCCAGCGCCTGAAGCTGGGCGAGGCGCAGTACCGCGGCCAGGGCTACACCGGACCCGACGGCGCAGACGGGCGCTTCCAGGCGCATGCGCGCGACGTCAAGGGAAACAACGAGCTGCTGAGCATCACCCGCCCGGACGTGGTGCGCGATATCCACGAACGCTATCTGGCCGCCGGCGCCGACCTGATCGAGACGAATACCTTTGGCGCCACCAGCGTGGCGCAGGAGGACTACGGCATGGCCCCACTGGCGCGCGAGATGAACCTGCGCTCGGCCCAATTGGCGCGTGCCGCCTGCGACCGCTACGCAACGCCGGACAGGCCGCGCTTCGTCGCCGGCGCCCTGGGCCCCACGCCGAAGACCGCGAGCATCAGCCCCGACGTGAACGACCCGGGCGCCCGGAATATCGATTTCGAACAGCTGCGCGCCACCTACTACGAGCAGACCGAGGCGCTGGTCGAAGGCGGCGCCGACCTGCTGCTCGTCGAGACGGTGTTTGACACCCTGAACGCCAAAGCCGCGCTGTTTGCCATCGACGAGTACTTCGAGCACAGCGGCGAGCGCCTGCCGATCATCGTCAGCGGCACGGTGACCGACGCCTCGGGCCGCATCCTCTCGGGCCAAACCGTCACGGCCTTCTGGCACAGCGTGCGCCACTGCCGTCCGCTGGCCATCGGCCTCAATTGCGCGCTCGGCGCGACGCTGATGCGCCCGTACATCCAGGAACTGAACCGGGTGGCGCAGGACTGCTTCATCAGCTGCTACCCCAACGCCGGCCTGCCCAACCCCATGAGCGACACCGGCTTTGACGAAACGCCGGAAATCACCAGCCGCCTGCTGCACGAATTCGCCGCCGAGGGGCTGGTGAACATCCTCGGCGGCTGCTGCGGCACCACGCCCGAGCATATTCGCGCGATTGCCCTGTCCGTGGAAAAGATGCCCGCGCGCAAGATGTTCTACTCGGCCGACGCCTGAGGGCCGCTTGGCGCTGGCTGGCTTCCTCACCGGTGAAGGCATGACTGGCGCAACGCCAGGGGCAGGCTACGCGGGATTTGGAAACGGGTACTTGTCCGGCTCGATGGCAGCAAGGGTGGCGATGGTTGCGGGGGTGACCGAAGCGACGAGACCGACCCGCTGCCGCGCACGGCGAAGGAAGAACGGTTCAATCAACCTGAATCCGCGATCATCCTTTGACTGGTAGTAGCGAAAGATCCAGTACGCGATGAGGTCCGCCAACTGAATCAACCGCGATGCCCTTGAGTCAAGAAAGAGCGGGACCTCCGCGAAGTTCCGCAAACGCCCCCCGAGTTGGTGGCCCTGGTGTTTGAACAGCGACGAAAGGGCTTGAAGTTTTTGTTCATACGAAGCCTTGTCGCAAACGACGAGCCCCCTCTGCGGGTCCTGGTGTCTGGTCCACATATCTGCCAGATACTGATCGAATTGATGTGCAACGGCTTCGAATGAGCGTTCAAGAATCTGATTGAGCGGCAGCGTGGACTTTTCAATCACCGAGGCGAAGACGCGCAGCTTCAGTTGTTGATTTCCAAGCAGCGACAAGACATCGACTACCGCCTGCACACGCTCGGCAGGAGCGATGCCCGACCAATCGCCCTTGCCTGCGTGCATGGGCGACCCGTGGAATTCAACGGACGAAGGATCCGCAGCATTGAACCGCGCGGCGATGGGGCTGATGCGGGAGTCCAGCCAATGCGTCGAACGCTCGAACACGGCGACGCCCGCGAGGACGAAGAAATTGCTGCCCGGGTCCTGTGGGTGACCAGACTCGTCGAGGTACAACAGATACAAGCTGACTCCCACAAGCGGCGCAGGAGCCTCTTGCGTCGGAGGCCACTGACACCGGGCCCGGCATCATCCGGGTGCACAGCGGGTGGTTCGAGAGTTTGAGGCCCTGGCTGCATCCGCAACCGAGGTCCCCTTGCCCTTCCCTTCCCCAAATGAAGACGGGCCGCGAAGCCGCGGCCCGTCAGGAATTTGGTAGGCCAAGTGGAACAATCGTCCAACGCACCGTGATCGACAGCACTCCTGGCCCGGGGCGTATCTTAGCTTGGAAGCGTTGAGGTGGCAAACAGTGGGGAAACTCTGACGCCCAAGTCAGCGAAAGAGCGGCTGCGGCACCGTGCGCAGTTCCCCTTCGAGGCCACTCATGTAGTTCGCCAGGGCCTTGAGCTCGGCGTTGCTCAACTGCTTGACTGCAACCGCCATGGCGGCGTTGCTGCGGCCAATCCGGGCGTTTTTCTCGGCCTTGTAGGACTTCAGCGCCACCAGCAGGTAGTCGGCGTGCTGGCCTGCGACCTTGGGGAACGCCGGGTCGGTGGGTTTGGAAAATTGGGCGCCGTGGCAGGAAACGCAGTCCCCTTTTTGCATGAGTTCGGCCACCCGCGCGCCGGGTTCGCGGGCGGACGCGGCGGGCCGTTCGGCGGCGGCGCTCTTGCCATGCTGCTCGTAGTACGCGGCCAGATCGGCGATGTCCTGCTCGCTCAGCGACTCGGCGATGCTGCGCATCGTCGGGTGCTTGCGTTCGCCTTTTTGGTAGGCGAGCAACGCAGCGGCGATGTATTTGCCGCTCTGGCCCGAGATCATGGGAACCTTGTGCACTTCAGGAAAACTGGCCTGGTAGCCCGCAATGCCGTGGCAGCCGATGCACATGGCGATTTTCTGTTTGCCGGCCTGCACATCCCCCTTGACTTCCTGGGCATGGGACGATGCAGTCGCGCAAGCGACAGCCAAGGCAAATAGCGTGGTCAACGTCTGGTTCATTTTGCGCGCACAATCTCGTGGAAGTTCGGCTCTGGCTGGGGACCGCGGCCGATTATAGCCAGCGCCCGTCCCGCCCATTCATCAACGATCCGCTGATTTCCCCATGAAATTCCAAGGCTCCCAGAACTACGTCGCAACCCCGGATCTGAGGCTTTCCGTGAACGCGGCGATCACGCTGCAACGCCCGCTGCTCATCA
>NZ_AFAL01000118.1 GCF_000193225.1 Verminephrobacter aporrectodeae subsp. tuberculatae At4
CGCTTTCGCCTTGAAAAGGACGCCGACAACGCGGCCGCCGAAGTGCGCGACCGCACTGCACGGGTGCGCAACCGCTTGCCCGATGCGGTCGACGAGCCGGTGATCGCGAAGGTCGAGGCGGACGCCTCGCCCGTGCTGTGGCTCGCCTTCAGCAGCGACCGGCGCAGCCCGCTGGAGATCAACGAGCTGATCAACCGCATCGTCCGGCCGCGCCTGCAGACCGTCACCGGCGTGGCCGACGTGCCGATCTACGGCGAGCGCAGGTACGCCATGCGCGTCTGGCTCGACCCCGCGCGCATGGCCGCCTACCAGCTCAGCACGCAGGACGTGGAGGACGCGATCCGCCGCAGCAACCTGGAGCTGCCCGCTGGCCGCATCGAATCGCAGCAGCGCGAATTCAGCGTCACCGCGCGCACCGATCTGCAAACGCCGGAGCAGTTTGCCGACATCGTGATCCGCACCGTCAACGGCTCTGCGGTGCGCATCCGGGACGTGGCGCGGGTCGAGGAGGGGCCGGCCAGCGACCGCAGCCGCGTGCGGCTCAACGGCCGCGACGCGATCTCGGTGGGCGTGATCCGCCAGGCCACCGCGAACCCGCTGGAATTGGCCCAGGGGGTGCGCGCCATGATGCCCCTGCTGCAGGCCGACCTGCCGGCGGACATTGCGATGGACGTGGCGAACGACAACTCGCAGTTCATCGCCCGCTCGATCCAAAGCGTCTACCACACGATTGCCGAAGCCGTGGTGCTGGTGGCGTTGGTGATCTTCGTGTTCCTGCGCAGCTTGCGCGCCGCCATCATTCCCATCGTCACGATCCCGGTGAGCCTGGTGGGCAGCTGCGCGCTGATGGCGCTGGCGGGCTTTTCCATCAACACGCTCACGCTCTTGGCCCTGGTGCTGGCCATCGGGCTCGTGGTCGACGACGCCATCGTGATGCTGGAGAACGTCTACCGGCATATCGAACAGGGGCTGGACCCGTTGTCTGCCGCGATCCAGGGCGCGCGCGAAATCGGCTTTGCCATCGTCGCCATGACCTTGACGCTGGTCGCGGTGTACGCCCCGCTGGCTTTCACGCCAGGGCGGACCGGCCGGCTATTCGTCGAATTCGCGCTGGCGCTCGCCGGTGCCGTGGTGGTGTCGGGCTTCGTGGCGCTGAGCCTGTCGCCGATGATGTGTTCGCTGCTGCTCCGGCACCAGCCCCATCCGAGCGGGTTGGACCGGTGGATGGAGCGCGGGCTCACGGCGCTGTCCGACGCCTATGGCCGCCTGCTGCGCTGGGTCGTCACGGCGCGTTGGGGTGGGCGCGGCCGCGTGGCGGGCACGATTTTCCAGGCCCGCGCGCTGGTGCTGGGCGTGATGGCGCTCAGCGGCGCCACGCTGCTGCTCGTATGGCCGGGCATGCGGCAGGAGCTCTCGCCGCTGGAAGACCGCGGAACCATCTTGGCCAGCGTCACGGCGCCCGACGGCGCCACGCTCGACTACACCGACCGCTACGCACGGGAGCTGGAAAAAATCGGCAGCCGCTACCCCGAGTTCGACCGCGTCTTTGCGAACATCGGCAACCCCACGGTGGCCCAGGGCAGCGTGGTCTACCGCACGGTCGATTGGGAACTGCGCGAGCGCAGCACGCTCGATCTGGCCCGGGCCTTGCAACCCATGGTGGCCAGCCTGCCCGGCGTGAACGCCTTTCTGATCACGCCCCCCTCGCTGGGGCAGGGGTTCCGCTCCCGGCCGCTGACCTACGTGATCCAGACCTCGGACAGCTACGAGAACCTCAGCACCGTGGTCGATGCCTTCATGGCCGCGATCGCGCAGAACCCCGGCATCGTCGCGCCCGACGCCGACCTGCGGCTGAACAAGCCCGAACTGCGCATCGCCGTGAACCGCGAGCGCGCCGCCGACCTGGGCGTCGGCGTGGACGCGGTGGCCAGGGCCATAGAGACCATGCTGGGCGGGCGCAGCGTAACCCGCTACAAGCGCGACGCCGAACAGTACGACGTGATCGTGCAGACCGAGGCCGATGAGCGCAGCCGGCCCGAGAGCATCGACCTCATCCACATGCGCGGCCGCAACGGCGCGATGATCCCGCTGTCCAGCCTGGTCCGGGTGCAGGAGGGCGTGAGCCCGCGCGAGCTGAACCACTTTGGCCAGCGCCGCTCGGCCACCATCACGGCGAACCTCGCGCCCGACTACTCGCTCGACCAGGCCATCCGCTTCATGGACGCGACGGCGGCGCAGCTGCTCAGGCCTGGCTACACCACGGACCTGAACGGCAACTCGCGCGAGTTCAGAGACGCGCGGGGGGCCCTTGGCCTGGTGTTCGTGCTCGCGCTGGTGTTCATTTTTCTGGTGCTCGCCGCACAGTTCGAGAGCTTTATCGACCCGCTGGTGATCATGGTGTCGGTGCCGCTGTCGATGGTGGGCGCGCTGCTGGCGCTGCGCTGGAGCGGTGGATCGCTGAACGTGTATTCGCAGATCGGCTTGATCACGCTGGTGGGCCTGATCACCAAGCATGGCATTTTGATCGTGGAGTTCACCAACCAGCTGCGCACGCAGGGTCTGGAGCTGGTGGACGCGCTGGTCCGGGCCTCGGCCCAGCGCCTGCGTCCCATCCTGATGACCACCGGCGCGATGGTGCTGGGCGCCCTACCGCTGGCGCTGGCCAAGGGCGCGGGCGCCGAGACGCGCACGCAGATCGGCTGGGTCATCGTCGGCGGCATGCTGCTGGGCACCTTGCTCACGCTGTTCGTGGTGCCGACCATGTACACGCTGTTGGCGCGCAAGGCGGTGCCGGGGCCAAACCGGGCGGTGGCAGTGGCGGCACTGCCGCACCCCGGGTGACTTCCCCTTCAGCTGCCTGAGGAGAGCAAGCGCCCGACCGCCTGCTGCATGAGCGCCAGCAACGGCTGCTCGAGCAGGGGCAGCGTGGCGGTCAGGCCCAGTATTCCCACCGTGAGCGTCACCGGGAAGCCGACCGCGTAGATGTTCATCTGCGGCGCCACCCGCGAGACGATTCCCAGCGTCAGGTTGACGAACAGCAGGAGCGCGATCATGGGCAAGGCCATCCAGAGCGCGCTGGAAAAGAGCGCGGCGCCCAGCGTGTGCAGCCGCATCTGCCCCAGGGATTGCAGGAAGTTGCCGTCCACCGGAAACCCTTCGAAGCTTTTCACCAGGGCCATCAGGATCAGCAGGTGGCCGTCGATCACGATGAAGAGCAGCATCGCCATGTAGCCCAGGAATCGGGCCACGGCGCTGG
>NZ_AFAL01000117.1 GCF_000193225.1 Verminephrobacter aporrectodeae subsp. tuberculatae At4
TCTCCTGCGCAGGAGCGCCCGCCCATGCCCATGCCCACCATCGCGCACATCCGCGCCCTCACGCTGCGCGGCGGCGGGGCCGACTACCACGACCAGGAGGCAGGACACTGGATCGACGAGCACATCAGCACGCCGATGGCGCGCTACCCCGAGTACCGCAAGAGCCGGAAAAGCTTTGGCCTGGACGTGCTCGGCACGCTGGTCGTGGAACTCGAGGCCAGCGACGGCACGGTGGGCTTTGCGCTGACCACCGGCGGCGACCTGGGCTGCTGGATCGTGGAAAACCACCTGGCGCGCTTCGTCCGGGGCCAGAAGGTCACGGACATCGAAAAAATCTGGGACCAGATGTTCCACGCGACGCTGCACTACGGCCGCAAGGGCATCGTGCTCAACGCCATCTCGGGCGTGGACCTGGCGCTGTGGGACCTGCTCGCGAAGGTGCGCCAGGAGCCGGTGCACGCGCTGCTGGGCGGGCCGGTGCGCGACGAGCTGAGCTTCTACATGACCGGCGCGCGGCCCGATTTCGCGCAGCAGCAAGGCTTTATCGGCGGCAAGCTGCCGCTGCACCACGGCCCCGCCGAGCGCGAGGAAGGGCTGCGCAAGAACCTGCAACTGCTGGCCGACATGCGCCAAAAATGCGGCAAGGACTTCTGGCTCATGTACGACTGCTGGATGAGTCTCGACCTGGAATACGCGACCCGCCTGGCCAAAACAGCGCACGAGGAATTCGGCCTCAAGTGGATCGAAGAAGCGCTGCCGCCCGACGACTACTGGGGCTACGCCGAACTGCGGCGCAACGTGCCGCGCGGCATGCTCGTGGCCACCGGAGAGCACGAGGCCACGCGCTGGGGATTTCGCATGCTGCTCGAAATGGAATGCTGCGACATCCTGCAACCCGACGTGGGCTGGTGCGGCGGGATCACCGAGCTGCTGAAGATCTCCGCGCTCGCCGACGCGCACGGCAAACTGGTCGTGCCGCACGGCTCGTCGGTCTACAGCTACCACTTCGTCATCACGCGGCACAACAGCCCGTTCGCCGAATTCCTCAACATGTCCCCCGGGGCGGATGAGATCGTGCCGATGTTCCATCCGCAGCTGCTCGACGAACCCGTTCCGGTCAACGGGCGCATCCCGGCTTCGGCGCTGGACCGGCCGGGCTTTGGCGTGCGGCTCAATCCGCAATGCAGGCTGCATCGGCCTTTTTCCTCCGACTCCGCCGGCGCGCGGTGAAATGAGAACGAAACCCTCACCATCGCCACCGGGCTGTTGCTGCTGTCCTCGGTGCTGCTGCCCAAGCTGGCGGCCCGCTGGCGCGCGTACCGGCTCACACGCCAGCGCCGCGCCGCACACCCGTGAATTCCTCTTTCCCGCAACCTGCAACCTGACTTGAACACGGACCCAAGAATGACATCCCACCCACTGCTGACACGCCGAATCGCCGTCCTCGCGTTCGCCGCCACGGCAACACTGGCCAGCCAGGCCCAAGACCTGAAGCAAGGGCTGAAGATTGCCTTCCTGCCCAAGCAGATCAACAACCCCTACAACACCATCACCGGCAGCGGAGTCGAAACGGCGGCCCGGGAGATCCAGGCGAGCAGCAAGATGGTCGGCCCGTCCGACGCGGGTGCGTCCTCGCAGGTCGGCTACGTGAATACGCTGGTGACGCAGAAACAGAACGCGATCATCCTCGCGGCGAACGACCCGAACGCGCTCGTGCCGTACCTGAAGAAAGCGCAGGCGCAGGGCACGCGGGTCGTCGCGGTGGACTCGGACGTGGCCGCCGACGGCCGCACGATGTTCATCAACCAGGCAAACAGCGAGGGCATCGGCCGCGCCCAGGTGCAGCTGCTGGCCAGGCTGATCGGCGGCAAGGGCGAATTCGCAATCCTCTCGGCCACGCCGACCGCAACGAATCAGAACACCTGGATCCGGTGGATGCGCAAGGAACTCAGAAAGCCCGGGTACCAGCGCATGCGCCTGGTGAAAGTGGCCTACGGCAACGACGACGACCAGAAGTCCTTCGTCGAGGCGCAGGGCCTGCTCCAGGCCTACCCCAAGCTGAAGGGAATCATTGCGCCGACCACGGTGGGAATCTCCGCCGCCGCGCGCTACCTGTCCACCTCGCCGTTCAAGGGCAAAGTGGTGCTCACCGGCCTGGGCACGCCCAACCAGATGCGCGCCTTCGTGCGCAACGGAACAGTCACCGCGTTCCAGCTCTGGAACCCGTCCGACCTGGGCTACCTGGCGACCTACGCCGCAGCCCACCTGGTCAGCGGCAACATCACGGGCAAAGCCGGCGATACCTTCTTGGCCGGCAAGCTCGGCCGGTACGCCGTGGGCAGGCGGGGCGAGGTGATCCTCGGCCCGCCGACGACTTTCGACGCCGGCAACATCGACCAGTTCAACTTCTGAAACCGCAGCGCAAGCGACTTCGCGCTATCCACACCATGCTGCTCAAAGGCAAATCCCTGATCGTCACCGGTGGCTCGCGCGGCATCGGCCGGGCCATCGCCGTGCAAGCGGCGCGCCACGGCGCCGACGTGCTGATCGCGTACCGGCACGAGAGCGACGCCGGCTACCAGCGCGGCGACGCGGCGCGCGAGGTACTGGCGGAAATCCGGGCGCTGGGCCGGCGCGCGCTGGCGCTCGAGGGCAACGTCGCCGACCCCGACTACGCCAGCGCGCTGGTGGAGTACGCGGTGCAAAGCTTTGGCCGGGTGGACGCGCTGGCGAGCAACGCCGGCGTCTGCCCGTTCCACAGCTTTCTGGACCTGCCACCGCAGCTGCTGCGCGACACCGTGGACATCAACCTGAACGGCGCCTTTTTCGTCACCCAGGCGGTGGCCCGGCAGATGCAGCGGCAGGGGCAGGGCGGCGCCATCGTCGCCACCAGCTCGATCTCGGCGCTGGTGGGCGACGCCATGCAAACGCACTACACGCCG
>NZ_AFAL01000116.1 GCF_000193225.1 Verminephrobacter aporrectodeae subsp. tuberculatae At4
GCTCGCCAGCCGCGCCATCAGGCTCGTCCGGCCGGCGCCGTGCACAGGTTTCGTCGCTGCGACCGCACCGGTGGCCGGCACACCGGCCGGGGCCATGCGCGCGAATTTGGCGTGGAACGTCATGCATCCTCCTGTGCGCTCAAGCCCGAGGCCAGCCGCAGCAGGCGTTCCTCGGTCATTTCGTTGGCGGCCAGCTCGCCCGCCACCCGGCCCTCGTGGATCACCAGCGCGCGGTCGCATAGCCCGATGACCTCGGGCAGCTCCGACGAGATCACGATGACGCCGACCCCCTGGTCCGCGAGGCCGCGCAGGATGTGGTGGATCTCGGACTTTGCGCCCACGTCCACGCCGCGGGTCGGCTCGTCCATCAGCAGCACGGACGGCTTCGTGGCCAGCAGTTTGGCGATGGCCACTTTCTGCTGGTTGCCACCGGACAGGTTGGCGACTTTGGCAGCCACGCCATCGGACCTGATCCTGAGCCGCGCGCCGAACTCCGTGGCCAAGAGCCGTTCTGCGGCGCCCTGCACCAGGCCCCAGCGCGAGCTGACGCGCCGCAGCGCCATCGCGCAGATGTTCTGCGCGACGGACATTCCGAGGAAGACCCCGGCGGCCTTGCGGTCCTCGCACAGGTAGGCGATGCCGTGGCGCAAGGCGTCGGCGTACTGGCTGATCGCGAGCGGCTTGCCTTGCAGTCGCACCACGCCGCGCCGTGTGCGGCGCAGTCCGCAGACGGACTCGGCGAGCTCGCTGCGGCCTGCGCCCATCAGCCCGGCGATGCCGAGGATCTCGCCACGACGCAGCGTGAACGAGACGCCGTGCACGCGCTCGCCGTCGGCGATGTCCTGGACCTCCAGCAGGCATTCGGACAGGGCGGCGTCGCCCGCGCTCTGCTCCCGCTTGGGTGGGTAGTAGTGGCCCAGGTCGCGCCCCACCATGCAGCGCACCAGCGCGTTGGGATTGGTCTCCGCGAGCACGCCGCAAAACACGCTGCGGCCGTCGCGCAGCACGGTGATGCGATCCCCGTGCCCGAAGATCTCGGCCATGCGATGGCTGATGTAGATGATGCCGATGCCCTGCGCCTTCAGGTCGTGCAGCACGCGCAAGAGCGCAACCGACTCGACCGCAGTGAGCGCTGCGGTCGGCTCGTCGAGGATCAGCACCTTGCAGTCGAGCGACAGCGCCTTGGCGATCTCGACCAGTTGCTGCTGCGACAGACTCAGCGCCTCCACGCGGCGCTGCGGGTCGATGTCCTGCCCCAGCCGTTTCAGGATCGCCGCGGCCCGCGCGTTGAGCTCGGTGTAGTTCATCCAGGTGCACCGGCCGGCGCTGACCTGCGACATGAGGATGTTCTCGGCGACCGTCGCGTCGCCGCACAGCGCGATCTCCTGGTGCACCAGGCCGATGCCCAGCCGCATCGCGTGCGCGGGTCCGTCGATCACCACCTTCTGGCCGTGCAGGACGATGTCGCCCGCGTCCGGCTGGTAGATGCCGTCGATGATCTTCATCAGCGTCGACTTGCCCGCGCCGTTCTCGCCGCACAGCGCATGAATCTCCCCCGGGTGCAGCGAGAAGTGCACTTCGGCCAGCGCCAGCGCTGCGCCGAAGTGCTTCGTGATGCCCCGCAACGCGAGCAGCGGCGCGGCGCACGTCATTCGTTGATTCCCTTGGTGCCGCGGCGCGTGAGGTACTTGTCCCAGTAGAAGTCGTCCGCATTCGCCTTGCTCACGACGGACAGGCCGTTGTCCAGGAAGGGGACCGCCATCGGGTTGGCACCGTTGCGCTTGGCGTCGTTCATCGGGTCGATGAGCTGGGCGTTCTTCGCCAGGAACAGCATCAGCATTCCCATGTATCCCTGCACGCCCTGGTTCGGATTGATCGAGCCGAAGACCTCGCCGGACTTGATCATGTCGAGGATCTTGGCGTTCACGTCGCAGCACATCACCTGGATGTTCTTTTTCGTCTCGACCTTGGCCTGCGCGGCGCCCAGGGCCGAATTCGCCTCGGGCATGAACAGCGCGCCCAGGTCCGGGTTCGCCTGCGCCATGCTCAGCGTCGCTTGGTAGGCCTTGTTCGGGTCCTGGTTGCTCGCGGCACGGCCCACGAGCTTCATTCCCGGGTGTTTGGCTTTCATCCGGTTGATGAACGCGGCGATGCGGCGGTCGTGGTTGTCCTGCCCCGGGTTTTCGAGCACGCCGTACTCGCCCCTTGCGTTCAGCGACGCGGCGATGGCGTCCGCCGCCTGCGAGCCCTCGCGCTCGTTGTCGGACGTGACGAACGAGACCCGCTTGGAGTTCGGCGAGTCGGCCGCGAAGGTGACCACGGGGATGCCCATCGCGGCAGCCCGGTTGATGGGCTCGATGAACGGATCGGGGTTCATCGGGTGCAACAGGATGCCGGCCGGCTTGCGCGCCAACTCCTGCTCGAACGATGCGAGCTGCTTGTTCACGTCGTACTCGGGCGTTCCCGTGTAGCGCGTCCTCACGCCGAGCGTGCGACCCAGCTGCTTCATCATTTCGTAGACCGGGAACCAGTATTCGACCCCCGAGACCATGACGTTCATCACGTAGACGTCGCCCGCATTCCCGCGCAGGCCGGCCGCCGCAGCGGTCTGCGCGAACGCCGCAGGGGTTGCGGCCAGGCCTGTGCTGGCCAAGGCCACGGTTTTCAAGAAATTTCGCCGCATGGATTGCTCCTTTTCCCTGTTGTGGATACCGCTTGAACGCATGCCGTGACGAGCGCTTTGCGCCCTAGTTGTCATGACATAAAAATCACTGTATTGCAAAATTCGACCCAACAATTCAGGGTAAATACCACGGAAAGCACAAAAATTTTCAGTCAAGATGTAATAACAATGAATCCAGACATCTACATCGGGATCGACATGGGATCCACCGGCCTGAAGGCCGTCGCCTTCGA
>NZ_AFAL01000115.1 GCF_000193225.1 Verminephrobacter aporrectodeae subsp. tuberculatae At4
ATCGGGCCACGGCGCTGGTCTGGGCGCTGGACGCGGGGTCAAAGAAGGACGCGAAGTTCAGCCCCATCTGCAAGCCCACGAGTTCCCCGGCGAGTTCCACCGCAGCGAATACCAGGCGCACCGAAAAGCCGATCGCCAGGCCCACGGTGAGTTGCTGCGCGAGCGCTCCCAGAGCCGCACGGCCCTGGACGGCGATCACCGGTTGATCGACCAGCACGCCCTGGGCGCACAGCGCCACCAGAAAGGCCAGCCCGATCTTCGCGCGCAGGGGCAGCGCCCGCATGGAGAACACCGGGGCGGCCGAGAACAGGGCGAGCACGCGCAGAAAGGGCCACAGGATGGGCGACAGCCAGGCCATGATCTGGGCCTCGGAAAAGCCGATCACGCGCGGCTCCACGAGGCGCTGGCGCTGGCGATGGGCGGGCCGGCGGCGGGCATGCGGCAGGAAGAACCACCGGCCTGGCTTTACGCCACCACCGAAGGGATGGCTTCGATGGTCCGGCGGATGAAGTCCACCAGGCTGCCGAGCATCCAGGGGCCGGCGAGCGCAAACACCACCATCGCGGCGATCAGCTTGGGAACGAAGGCCAGGGTCGCCTCATGGATCTGCGTGACCGCCTGAAAGATGCTCACGATCAGGCCCACCGCCATGACGACCCCGAGCACGGGCATGGCGATCATCAGCAGCAGGCCCAGGGCGTCGCGCCCCAGGGTGAGAACCATTTGCGCAGTCATCGCACGTTCCTTCGCCTTCAGCTGACGAAGCTCGCCGCCAGCGAGCCAATCAGCAGGTTCCAGCCGTCGGCCAGCACGAACAGCATGAGCTTGAAGGGCAGCGCCACGAGGACCGGAGAGAGCATCATCATTCCCAACGACATGAGGATGCTCGACACCAGCATGTCGATCACCAGGAACGGGATGAAGATCATGAAGCCGATCTGAAACGCGGACTTGAGCTCGCTGGTCGCGAACGCGGGAACGAGCACGCGCAGCGGCGCCGTTTCCGCGCCCACCCTCGGGTCGAGCCGCGCGAGCCGCGCGAACAGGGCGAAGTCGGACTGCCGGGTCTGCTTGAGCATGAAGCTGCGCATGGGCGCCTCGGCCCTGTCGAGCGCCTGTTCAAAGGTGGCGCTGTTGTTCACGTAGGGCAGATACGCGTCCTGGTACACCCGGTCCAGCGTGGGGCCCATGACGAACAGGGTCAGAAACAGCGACAGGCCGACGATGACCTGGTTCGGCGGCGCCGACTGCGTTCCCAGCGCCTGGCGCAGGAGGGACAGCACGATCACGATGCGCGTGAACCCCGTCATCATGAGCAGCACCGCCGGCAGGAAGGACAGCGCCGTGAAGAACAGCAGGGTCTGGACGGGAACCGAGTAGCTGCTGCCCGAAGGGCCGCTGGCCACCACCAGGGGCAGCGCGCCCGCGGCCTGCGCCAGCGCCGGCGCCTGCACGGCCAGGCAGGCCAGGCCCGCAGCCGCCGCGGGCAGCCACGGGCGCCCGGGCCGCTGCGCGGCGCCCCTTGCGCGGCCAGGCAGACC
>NZ_AFAL01000114.1 GCF_000193225.1 Verminephrobacter aporrectodeae subsp. tuberculatae At4
CTTCGTCCCCGACCCGGACCCCGGGCGGCAGGAGCGCTTCTACCGGGAGCAGCTGCGGCTCGCGCGCCGCTTCGGGTTGCCGGTGATCCTGCATGTGCGCCGCTCGGCCGACGAATTGCTCAAAGGGCTGCGCGCGCTGCCGGTGCCGGGCGGGATTGCGCATGCGTTCAACGGCAGCTTGCAGCAGGCGCGGGCGTTCCTGGCGCTGGGTTTCAAGCTCGGCTTCGGGGGCGCGCTGACCTACGACCGGGCGCTGCAGCTGCGCCGCCTCGCGGCCGAATTGCCCGCAGACGCGCTGGTGCTGGAAACCGACGCGCCCGACATTCCCCCGCACTGGCTCTACGTCAGCGCCGCGCAGCGCGCGCAGGGCCGACCCCAGGGACGCAATGCGCCCCGGGAGCTGCCGCGCATCGCCGCCGTGCTGGCGCAGCTGCGCGGCCAGCCGCCGGAGTCGCTCGCCGAAAGCAGCAGCGCGAATGCGCTCGCCGCGCTTCCCCGGTTACGGGCGCTGGTCTAGGGCGGTGCACGGCGCACGGGCAAGCGACTGTTTTTCTGCATCCTGCAAGGCCCGGGCGCGGTTTCGGGCCAGAATAGGCGGATGCCAGAAGCCATAGCCACCGGAGCGACGCCGGCGTCCCTTCCTCTCCCAGCCCGGGGGCTGCGTCTGCACGGCCTGCCTGCGGTGGTCTCTGCGCAGACGGTGGTGCTGGTCCTGGGCAGCTTTCCGGGCGCTGCGTCGCTGCGCGCCGGCGCGTACTACGCGCATCCGCAGAACCATTTCTGGAAGATTCTTCAGGCCCTGTGGCCGCAGCATCCCCTGCCGCCCGACTATCCGGCCCGCTGCGCGTGGCTGCTGGCGCGCGGCTTGGGCCTGTGGGACGTGTACGCCAGCTGCGAACGCGCGGGCAGTCTGGACAGCAGCATTCGCCACCCCCGGGTAAACGACTTTTCCCGCCTGCATGGCGGCTGTCCCCGGCTCGCCGCCGTTGCCCACAATGGGGCCGAGAGCTTCCGGCATTCCCGGGCGGTGCTGGACGGTCTGGATGCGGGCCGGGCGGGCGGTCCCCCCGGTGCGGCGGTGGCGGCGGTCCGGCTGCCGTCGAGCAGCCCGGCGAATGCCTCCTGGAGTTTCGCGCGCAAGCTGGCGGCCTGGGCGGCGCTGATGTCGGCCCAGCGTTTGCTGTGACGGCTTGGACTGATTTGCTGTTTGCATGATGCACAAGAAAAATCCCTTCGCCACCACCTTGCCCGAGGTCAGCGTTTCTGACGACGGCACAGTGCGCCACCTGCATCTGGGCAGCCCCTGGATCCAGGGTTCCATGCGCATCGCCGAGCCGTTCGCGCTGAGTCTGGAGTACGTGCAGCGCATGATGGTCTGGCTGCTGTTCGCCGAGCCGGCGCAGGTCTGCCGGGGCCACGCCATGCAACTGGGCCTGGGGGCCGGCGCGATCACCAAGTTCTGCCACAAGAGGCTGCGCCTGCGCAGCACCGCCATCGAGCTGAACCCGCAGGTGCTGGCGGTGTGCCGGCAGTGGTTCAAGCTGCCCCCCGACGGGCCCCGGCTGCGGGTGGTTCTTGCCGACGCGGCGCAGGAAATCCGCCACCCCATATGGCAAGGCAGCGTGGACGCGCTGGCCGTGGACCTGTACGACCAGGAGGCCGCGGCGCCGGTGCTCGACAGCCCGGATTTCTACGCCGATTGCCGCGCGCTGCTGACCGAAACGGGCTGTATGACGGTGAATCTGTTTGGCCGCGAAGCGCTGGCCGAGCGCAGCCTGGAAGGCATGGCGCAGGCGTTTGGCGAGCGGGCGCTCTGGGCCTTCGAGCCCACGCGCGAAGGCAACACGGTGGTGCTGGCCCAGCGCAGCCCCATGCGACCCGGGCACGCAGAACTGCTCGGGCGCGCCGAGGTCGTCCGGGCGCGCTGGGGTCTGCCCGCGACCAAGTGGCTGCGGGTGTTCAAGCCCGTGGCGGCGTGACCGAAAACATGCATGGAGCGCGCAATGCATCCGGCCCCGCCGTCTGCGCTGCCCGTGGCGCCTTCTGAAAGGTTTTTTTGATGCCTGTTCCTGCCGGCTCCCCGGGCTCCGCGTCCCGTGCCACGGCGGCAGCTCCCGTCGGCCCGATCGACTGGCGCCGCCTGGTGCAGTGGCTCAGCGAAGACCACGTCATCTCGCGCGCGGAGGCGAGTCGCACCATCGCCCGCTGCTCGCAGGCCGAGAGCTCGCAGCACGCGCTGGTGCGGCTCGCCAGCGTCGCCATGGAGCGCTCCAGCGACGGCAAGCCGCTGGACATCGAGGCGTTGACCGAATACCTCGCCAAGCGGGCGGGGCTGTCGTATCTGCGCATCGATCCGCTGAAGGTCGACGTGGGCCGTGTCGCCGACACCATGAGCGCCACCTACGCCGAGCGCCACAAGGTGTTGCCGGTGCAGGTCACGGCCAGCGAGGTGGTGGTGGCCACGGCCGAGCCCTTCATCGAAGACTGGGTGGCCGAGGTCGAGCGCCAGTCGCGCCGCGCGGTGCGGCGCGTGGTGTCCAACCCCCAGGACATCCACCGTTTCACGGCCGAGTTCTTTGCGCTCGCCAAGTCGGTGCGCGCCGCGCAGAAGGCCGGGGGCAGCGCGGGCGGCAGCAGCTTCGAGCAGTTGGTGGAACTGGGCAAGAGCAACAAGCAGCTCGACGCCAACGACCAGGGCGTGGTCCGGGTGGTCGACTGGCTCTGGCAGTACGCCTTTGACCAGCGCGCGAGCGACATCCACCTGGAGCCGCGCCGTGACCAGGGCGTGATCCGGTTTCGCATCGACGGCGTTCTGCACCCGGTGTATCAGCTGCCCATGGGCGTGCACAACGCCATGGTCGCGCGCATCAAGCTGCTGGGCCGCATCGACGTGGTGGAAAAGCGTCGCCCGCAGGACGGCCGCATCAAGACGCGCAACCAGCGCGGCGAGGAGGTGGAAATGCGTTTGTCCACGCTGCCCACCGCGTTTGGCGAGAAGATGGTGATGCGCATCTTCGACCCGGACAACGCCGTCAAGGACCTGGACGCGCTGGGCTTTGCGCAGCATGACGCGCAGCGCTGGGAGGCCCTGGCCAAGCACCAGCACGGAATCATCCTGGTGACCGGACCCACCGGATCGGGCAAGACCACCACGCTGTACTCCACCATGAAACGCATGGCGACCGAGGAGGTGAACGTCAGCACGGTGGAAGACCCCATCGAAATGATCGAACCCAGCTTCAACCAGACGCAGGTCCAGCCGCAGCTCGACTTCAACTTCGCCGAGGGACTGCGCGCGCTCATGCGCCAGGACCCGGACATCATCATGGTCGGCGAAATCCGGGATCTGGAAACCGCAGCAATGGCCATACAGGCGGCGCTCACGGGCCACCTGGTGTTCTCCACCCTGCACACCAACGACGCGCCTTCGGCGATCACCCGCATGCTCGAACTGGGCATTGCGCCCTATCTCATCAACGCCACCCTGCTCGGCGTGTTGGCCCAGCGGTTGGTGCGCACGCTGTGCCTGCAGTGCAAGCAGAAGGACGGGGAGGCAACGCGCGAGGCGCTGGTGCAGGCCGTCCGGCCCTGGACGATCAACGGCGCCTACCAGCCCTATAAACCCGTGGGCTGCGTGGACTGTCGCATGGGGGGCTTTCGCGGGCGCACGGGCCTGTACGAGCTGCTCACGGTGAGCGCGGCGCTCAAGGAGAGGATCAACCAGGCGCCCTCCATCGACACGCTGCGCCGCCAAGCCGTGCAGGACGGCATGCGCCCGCTGCGCCTGGCGGGCGCGCTGCGCGTGGCCGATGGCCTGACGACCATGGACGAGGTGATTGCGGCAACACCACCGCTGGAATGACGCGGCATCAGAAAGGCACCTGGGCAATGCCCGTTACCGGATGTAGGTGAAATCCACATCGGCACGCGCCGCGCTTGCGCTCACAATCGCGGGGGCAAAATTCCGCCAAGGAGACGTTTCATGAAAATCAAAAGCCAGAAAGACTTTTTTGCCGGCCTCATGTTCCTGGGGGTAGGTACGGCGTTCGCGTGGGGCGCCACCACGTACAACGTGGGCAGCGGCTCGCACATGGGGCCGGGCTACTTCCCGCTGTTGCTGGGAATCCTGCTGGCCCTCATCGGCGCCGTGATCACCTTCAAGGCCACCACCGTGGAAACGCCGGATGGCGAGCGCATCGGCCAATGGGCCTGGAGGCCGCTGTTCTTCATCCTCGCGGCGAACTTTGCCTTCGGCATTCTGCTCGGGGGGCTGCCGAGCCTGGGAATTCCGGCGCTGGGCCTGATCGCCGGCATCTACGCGCTGACCTTCATCTCCAGCCTCGCGGGCAGCGAATTCAGCGCCCGGGCGGTGTTCGTTCTGGCCACGGTGCTGGCCATCGGCAGCTATGTGGCATTCGTCTGGACGCTCAAGCTGCAGTTCCCCGTGTGGCCGAGTTTCATCACGGCCTGAGCGGGAGTACCGACCATGGATCTCTTCGACCATCTGGCGCTCGGTTTTGG
>NZ_AFAL01000113.1 GCF_000193225.1 Verminephrobacter aporrectodeae subsp. tuberculatae At4
CCGCAGCGCTGCACAGCGCCTGGGCCAACGGGTGCGCGCCGCCGCCGTGACCGTGGACTGAGCGCATCAGATTCGGGGAATGTGCTGCGCACGACGGAACAAATGTCCCATCTGATAACTGCCACGGTATGATGGTTACATATAAAGACGCCCCATGACGCATGTTTTCCATCGCCATCTGCGCAGCACGCCGCCGGTTGCCGATTCTGCTGCCGGCATGCGCATCCGGGACGCGGACGGCCGCAGCTACCTCGACGCGTCGGGCGGTGCCGCCGTGTCCGCGCTCGGCCACGCCCACCCCGACGTCCTGGCGGCCATGCACGCGCAGATCGACCGTCTGTCCTATGCGCACACGGGCTTTTTCACGACCGAGGTGGCCGAGCAGCTGGCGCACGAACTGATGCGCAGCGCGCCCGCGGGAATGAGCCATGCCTATTTCGTGAGCGGCGGGTCGGAGGCGATGGAAGCGGCGCTGAAGATGGCGCGCCAGTACTTCGTCGAGATCGGTCAGCCGCAGCGCACGCACTTCATCGCACGCCGCCAAAGCTACCATGGCAACACACTGGGCGCGCTGGCCGTCGGTGGCAACGCGTGGCGGCGCGCTCCGTTTGCGCCTCTGCTGGTGCCGGCCACGCACGTGGCGCCTTGCTACCCGTACCGCGAGCAGCGCGCCGACGAAGCGCCCGCGCAGTACGCTCTGAGGCTCGCGGCGGAACTCGAAGCGGCCATCCTCGCGCAAGGCGCGGACCGCGTCATCGCCTTCGTCGCTGAAACGGTGGGGGGCGCGACGGCCGGTGTGCTCACGCCGGTTGCGGACTATTTCAGAGCGGTGCGCGCGGTCTGCGACAAGTACGGGGTGCTGCTGATCCTCGACGAGGTGATGTGCGGCATGGGCCGCACCGGAACGCTTCACGCCAGCGAGCAGGAAGGCGTCGTTCCCGACCTGCTGACGATCGCCAAGGGTTTGGGCGGCGGCTACCAACCGGTGGGCGCGGTTTTGGCACAAGGGAAGATCGTCGACGCGATGTCGCAGGGCAGCGGCTTCTTCCAGCACGGCCACACCTACCTGGGTCACCCGGTGGCCTGCGCGGCGGCCCTGGCGGTGCAGAAGGTGATCCAGCGCGACGAGCTGCTGCCCAAGGTGCGCGCAGACGGCCAGGCCTTTGGCGCGATGCTGCAGCAGGCGCTGGGCGATCACCCGCGGGTCGGGGACATCCGGGGCCGCGGCTTCTTCTGGGGCGTGGAACTGGTGGCCGATCGTGGCAGCAAACGACCCTTTCCCGCCGCGCTCAAACTCCACGCAGCGATCAAGAAAGACGCCATGGCCCGCGGACTTCTGTGCTACCCGATGGGCGGCACGGTCAACGGTGTTGACGGCGACCATGTGCTTCTGGCGCCGCCCTTTATCGCCAGCCGCGACGATCTGCAGGAAATCACCCGCTTGCTGAGCGCATCGATCGACGCGGCGACCCGGGCATGTGATGCGGCAGCCTGACATGGAAGGACTGTGATGAAAAACCTGTTTTGCAAACTGTTTGCCGCCGCGTCGCTGTGCACCCCCGCGGCTGCAGCCGAGCCACTGCTCGTCGCCGTCGATACCGCTTTTGTCCCGTTTGAATTCAAACGGGGAGACAGCTATGTGGGCTTTGACATCGATTTGTGGGACGCCATTGCCAGGGAATTGAAGCTTGGCTACACGCTGCGCCCCATGGACTTCAATGGCATCCTGCCGGCGCTGCAAACCAGAAACGTGGACCTCGCATTGGCGGGTATCACCATCAAGGATGAGCGCAAGAAAGTCATCGACTTCTCCGATGGCTATTACGACAGTGGTTTCATCCTGATGGTGCCCGCCAACAGCAAGATCGGCAGCGTCGCCGACCTCAAGGGAAAAACGCTGGCGCTCAAGACCGGCACCTCCGCGACCGACTACGCGAAGGCGCATTTCGCGGGGACCGAACTGCGCCAGTTCCCGAACATAGATAACGCCTACCTGGAACTCATGACCGGCCGCGTTGACGCCGCCATGCACGACGCCCCGAACGTCCTGTACTACATCGCCACCGTCGGCGCAGGCAAGGCAAGGGCCGTGGGAGCCCAAATGATGGCGCATCAGTACGGCATCGGCTTTCCCAAGGGCAGTGCGCTGGTGCCCCGGGTCAACGGCGCGCTGGCGAAGATCAGGGCCGACGGCCGTTACGCGGCAATCTACAGAAAATGGTTCAGGACCGATCCGCAAAAGCCCTGACAGCCTCGAAACAGGGACCGATTGCCGGCAAGGAGCAGCGCGTGGACTTTGATTGGTCGGTCATCCCCGACGCGTTGCCGGCGCTGCTCAGGGGAGCCCGGCTCACGGTGCTCATCACCGTGGCCGGGCTCGTCGGCGGGACGCTGCTCGGTGTCCTGTTCGGGCTGATGCGGACCTACGGAAACCGCTTGCTCGGCGGCCTGGGCTTTGCCTATGTGGGGCTGGTGCGTGGCACGCCCATCGTGGTGCAGGTCATGTTCATCTACTTTGCACTGCCCGGCTTGCTGGGTGTGCGCGTGGAGCCGATGAGCGCGGCCATTGCTTCGATCGTCATCAACTCGGGTGCCTACATTGCCGAGATCGTCCGCGGTGCGTTCCAGTCGGTGCCGCGGGGTCTGGAAGAAGCGGGACTGGCCATGGGATTGCCGCGCTGGCGCGTGCTGGCCTTCGTCGTCGGCCCCATCGCTTTT
>NZ_AFAL01000112.1 GCF_000193225.1 Verminephrobacter aporrectodeae subsp. tuberculatae At4
TCGTCGCGCAGGCCGGTCGCGCCGCAATGATCACCATCGCCACCAACATGGCCGGCCGGGGGACGGACATCGTTCTCGGCGGCAACGTCGAAAAGGACGTGGCCGCGATCGAGGCCGACGAGACCCTGTCGCCGGCCGATCGCGCAACCCGGATCGCCGCATTGCGCGCGCAGTGGGAGCTCGACCACGAGAAGGTCAAGGCCCTGGGCGGCCTGCGCATCATCGCCACCGAGCGCCACGAATCGCGCCGCATCGACAACCAGCTGCGCGGCCGCTCGGGCCGCCAGGGTGACCCCGGATCGTCGCGCTTCTACCTGAGCCTGGACGACGCGCTGATGCGCATCTTCGCGGGCGAACGCGTGAAGGCGATCATGGACCGCTTGAAGATGCCCGACGGCGAGGCCATCGAAGCCGGGATCGTGACGCGCAGCATCGAATCGGCGCAGCGCAAGGTCGAGGCGCGCAACTTCGACATCCGCAAGCAATTGCTCGAGTACGACGACGTGGCCAACGACCAGCGCCGGGTGATCTACCAGCAGCGCAACGACATCCTGGACGTGAGCGACCTGTCGGACGTCATCGCGGCCATGCGCGAGGACTGCCTGACCGACTTGGTGCGCCAGTACGTTCCCGCCGAATCGCTGGAAGAGCAGTGGGACCTGCCGGCCCTGGAAAAGCTGCTCGCCGACGAATGGCAGCTGCCGATCGCCCTGCAGCAGGAACTGCAAGCCGACAGCGCCATGAACGACGAGAAAATTCTCGACAGGGTGCTGCAGGCGGCCCGCACCGCCTTTGACGCCAAGGTCGAACAGGTGGGCCGCGAGAACTTCACGCAGTTCGAGCGCATGGTGCTGCTGCAGAGTGTGGACTCGAACTGGCGCGACCACCTGAGCGCGCTGGACTACCTGCGCCAGGGAATCCACCTGCGCGGCTACGCGCAAAAGCAGCCCAAGCAGGAGTACAAGCGCGAGTCCTTCGAGCTGTTCCGCCAGCTCATCGACGAGGTCAAGAACGACGTCACCAGGACCCTCATGAAGGTGCAGGTCCAATCGCAGGCGCAGCTCGATCAGGCCGCGCAGGACCGCCGCGCCGAAGGCATCACCAACGTGACCTACACCGCGCCCACGGAGACCGGCGAGGCCGAGACCACGGCGCAGGCGCAGATGATGGCGCTGCCCGAGGAGAGCATGCGCGTGGGCCGCAACGCCCCCTGCCCCTGCGGCAGTGGCAAGAAATACAAGCACTGCCACGGCAAGCTGGCCTGAGCCGGCGCGCCCCGGTTTTCCCGTTCATCGGCCGCCGTTTTTCAGAAAGTCCCCCATGCCCGTGAATCTCCTGGCCCCCGTCGCCGCCGACCTGCAACCGATTGCCGGCGTGCGCATCGGCGTTGCCCAAGCCGGTATCCGCAAGGTCGGGCGCAAGGACTTGAGCGTGTTCCTGCTCGACGAGGGCGCGAGCGTGGCGGGGGTCTTTACCCAGAACCGCTTCTGCGCTGCGCCGGTGCAGATCTGCCGCGAGCACCTGGCCAGCGGCCAGGCCATCCGCGCCCTGCTGGTGAACACCGGAAACGCGAACGCGGGCACCGGCGCCGACGGCCTGGTGCGCGCGCGCGCCAGCTGCACCGCGCTGGCGCGCAGGCTCGAACTCGCGCCCGAGCAGATCCTGCCGTTCTCCACCGGCGTGATCATGGAGCCCCTGCCGCACGAGCGCATCGAGGCGGCCCTGCCTGCGGCCCTGGCCGACGCGCGGCCGGAGCACTGGGCGCGTGCCGCCGAGGCCATCATGACCACCGACACCCTGCCCAAGGCCTGCTCGGCGCAGCTGCCAATCGGCGGCGCCACGGTCACCATCACGGGAATCAGCAAGGGCGCGGGGATGATCCGCCCGAACATGGCGACCATGCTCGGCTTTATCGCCACCGACGCCCGCGTGCACCCCGCAGCGTTGCAGCAACTGGTGCACGCGCTGGCCGAGGACTCGTTCAACCGCATCAGCATCGACGGCGACACCTCGACCAACGACTCCTTCATGCTGCTCGCCAGCAACCAGGCCGCGCACGCCCCGATCACCGACCTGGCCAGCGCCGAGGGCCAGGCCCTGGCCGCGGCCATGCTCGGCGTGGCGCAGAAGCTGGCGCAGGCCATCGTGCGCGACGGCGAGGGCGCGACCAAGTTCATCACCGTGCGCGTCGAAGGCGGCAGGAGCGGCGCCGAATGCCGCCAGGTGGCCTACGCGATTGCTCACTCGCCGCTGGTCAAAACGGCGTTCTACGCGAGCGACCCGAACCTGGGCCGCATCCTCGCGGCCGTGGGCTACGCGGGAATCGCCGACCTCGATCCGGAAGGAATCGACCTGTACCTGGACGAGGTGCACGTGGCTGCGCACGGCGGGCGCAACCCCGCCTACCGCGAGGAAGACGGCCAGCGCGTGATGCAGCAAAGCGAGATCACGGTGCGCGTGCTGCTCGGCCGCGGGAGCGCGGCGGACACGGTCTGGACCTGCGACCTCGGCCATGAATACGTCCGCATCAACGCCGACTACCGGTCATGACCCTCCTCCCATGCAGCGCACATGAATGAAAAATTTGAGCATCTGATCGAGCGCGCCGAGCAACTCTTCGCGCGCATCGAGTCCATCCTGCCCCGAAGCCTGGGCGCGCCGGACTGGTCGGCCGCGATTGCCTGGCGCTACCGCAAGCGCAGCAGCGGGCATGGCACGCTGGAGCCGGTGCGCCACCTGGCGGCGATGCGCCTGGCCGACCTGCGGGAGATCGACGAGCAAAAGGAGAAGATCGAGCGCAACACCCGGCAGTTCGTCGCCGGCAGACTGGCGAACAACGTGCTGCTCACCGGCGCGCGCGGAACGGGCAAGTCCTCGCTCATCAAGGCCTGCCTGAACGCCTACGCACAGCAGGGCCTGCGCCTGATCGAGGTCGACAAGACCGACCTCACGGACCTGCCCGACATTGTTGACGTGGTGTCCGAGCGGCCGGAGAAATTCATCGTCTTTTGCGACGACCTGAGTTTTGAAGACGGCGAGCCGGGTTACAAGGCCTTGAAATCCATCCTCGATGGATCGGTGGCCGCAGCCACGCCGAACGTGCTGATCTACGCCACCAGCAACCGGCGCCACCTGCTGCCCGAGTACATGGCGGAAAACCTGGCGCATACCCGCGCCGACAACGGCGAAGTGCACCCCGGCGAGGCGGTGGAAGAGAAGGTCTCGCTCTCGGACCGCTTTGGCCTGTGGCTGAGCTTCTACCCCTTTGGCCAGGAGGAGTACCTGGCCATCGTCGCCCAGTGGCTCGCGGCGCTGGGCGTGGACGCTGCGGCGATTCCCGCGGCCCGTGCGCAGGCGCTGCTGTGGGCGCTCGAGCGCGGATCGCGCAGCGGCCGCGTGGCCTACC
>NZ_AFAL01000111.1 GCF_000193225.1 Verminephrobacter aporrectodeae subsp. tuberculatae At4
CTGGGTCGAGACCCAGTGGTTGTTCCCCGCTTTCTAAGCCACAGCCAGCCATGATCGATCTGGAAATCACCCACCCTGACGGCCCGCTCAAGCCCGTGCGGGTGCTCGCTGTTCGCCAGCCGAGATGCAGGCTCATCGTGCGCCAGCGCAGCACACCAACGTCTGTTGCGCCACATGGCGCGGTAGTAGCGCCATGAGCAAGCTCCTCTGCTTCAAGGCAGCCATCGCATGGATGGTGGTTCTCATCGCCAGCGCATCTTGGGCGCAATGCGGCGTCACACAGGACTGCTCCCTGTTTCCCCCAGCCCCCACGTTAAACGTGTGCACAGCGAATCTCTGTTTTCGGAACGCAGAAGCCAGGAGAGAATATGAACAGAGAAATAACTGCACCATTTTCGATGGCGACCTTTGCGCCAGCAGAGTAGTCAATTCCGCTACGCAATGCTGCGTCATGGATTCTGTGACACAAATAAGCAAAATTCAGCAGAAGCAATACACAAAGCTGAATAAGAAATTCAACTGGGATATTTACTCAAAAGAGTGTACAAAGATGCAACAAAGCCAGGCCAAGCCCGATGAGCTATGGGCTCAATGCAAAGTCGGTCAAAAGCACTCTGCAAATGATGATTATCCGGTGGTGCATGTTGAGCAGAATGGTTCGGCTCGAACCTATTGCATTGATGGATGCAGTACGCCTCCGGAAATTGTAAAACTATCCGCTTTCTCTGGTATATTCATTTATGCTGACAGAAATAATCCAACTGGCGCAGGCCCTGGTGGTATCGGTAATTCATCCAGTTTTTTTGGTGCATGCTCATCTCATGACAAATGCTACCAGACATGTATCGCCAATGACCAGAGTGTCTGCGACAACAACATGCTCTCCGATATGCAGGTCGTTTGCAATGGGATTCCTGCCGATCACGAAACAACTTTTAAAGGGCTCTTGGGAGAAAATTCCGTTAATACACGACATGCTTGTCTTTTAGCCGCAGAAAAAATGCACACTGGACTGAGGAAATTTGGATCAAGCGCTTTCAATTTGCGTCGCCAGCAATATTGTCAATGCTGCTAGAAGGAGTGCATTGTGAAATTAAACGCAAAAATCGTCATCTTCTTTTTTACCGCCAGTATTGAGTCCTCAAGTGCTGGGCTGATCCTCAACAGCATAAACCACCAACAAACAACTCGCCCATACGCCCGGATCGATCTGAAGGATGGAAAATCCTACTGGATCTCTGCCGAGCAACTCAACGCAAACGGAACGGCAGCGACTTCCTTTCTACTTCAGGAGATGAACTGCATATCCCGAGGGAAAACAAAAAAAATCAAGACGCCGGACACTTATATGATTCTTGCGCCGCTGTCTGAATCCATCAGGCAAAACACTCTGGTGACTGGCGTGAATTTCCATGGGCAATGGAGCGTGATTCAGTTGAGTGCCAACCTGTCGAGTGTCAGGCAGGCACAGCCCTTGATCGACATGGGATTCGTCTGGGCCAGTGCTACTTCCCGGACCGGTTACTTCATCGCGGGCACCAGCGTGGACAAGCGCCCCACGCTCATCTACCTCAGTGCTGACCTAAAAAACAAGAAGACACTCAGCCAAGCAGATGACCACAACGGTGAAGTATCGAACGTCTTTGAAAGCAAAGGCCGTATTTTTCACTGTTCAACCGTTATCTCAGAAATCAAGACGCGAACACATCTCCCAGAGCGGAACTGCGCGAGTATTCCACCACCGGCGCTCCCGTTTCACGCACGCCACTCAACGGCATGGCGGCCACGGGAATGGCACTGAAAGATGGCGGCATCGCCATCAGCTACTGGATAGGCAAGCAACTATTTATTGAAAAACGTGGTGCCAATCTTTCCGCCCTTTGGTCCACCAAACTGCATCAACGCAGCGGAGTCGCTTCCAGAAAAGGGTACCTGCTGGAAACCGGAAGCCATATTGCATGGGTTGGAGCAAACGATGACAAGCTACTGATACATCGCCTTGCACAAGACGGGAAATCAATTCAAACGTCCATCGACACAAAAACCAATATTGGCGCTCCAATTCCCGACATCTATTCAGTTCATTCGTCAGGAGATGATATTCATGTTCGTGGCGTAGCAAGACGATCCACAGACCCGTCCGGGCAAGTCACCGAGTTCTGCTTTACAGAGCAACCTGATTCTTGAAACCACTGGTACAGAGCATGAAAAAACGACACTTTCTCGGCATGGCCGCCTTGCTACCCCGATGGCCAGCATTTGCACAGAAAATTCCGCATCAGGTATGGAATCAGGTTCCGACTTTGTATTTCAATAGAACAAAATCATGAAGTCAAAATTTACAAGCACCCTCTTTATCCTCGCGGTAACCCTTGATGCTGCAAACGCAAAATTGGGCGTAGAAAGTATGACCCCCCAGCAAGCAGATCGACCCTATGCACAAATGATGCGGGGAATGGATTGCCGCTCCAAGGGAGAAACAAGAAAAATAAAAATGCCAGACAACTATATGGCACTGACGCCAGTGTCCGAATCCGTATGGCAAAACGCCTTGGTAATCGGAGCGAATTTTTTGGGTGAATGGAGCATGGTCCAGTTGCAGGCCAACCTGTCAGGCATCAGGAAGTCGCTGCCCTTGAGCGACGTGGGCGTCATCTGGGCAAGCGCATCGTCCAAGGCCGGGTACTTTATCGCAGGAGCCAGTATGAACAAGCAGCCCGTGCTCATGTATTTCAGTGCTGACCTCAAGAACCGGAAAATATTGAGCCAAGCCAATGATGGCAACGGCGAGGTATCGAGTGTCTTTGAAAGCCGTGGTCGTGTTTTTGCGCTATTCAACCGCCATGGTGACAGCAAGGACCAGAGCGCATCTCCTGGCGCGGAATTGCGCGAATATTCCGCTACCGGGACTCCTGTTTCGCGCACACCACTCAACGGCATAGCGGCCATCGGAACGGCGCTGAAAGATGGCGGTATTGCCATCAGCTACTGGATAGGCGAGCAGTTATTCATGGAGAAACGCGATGCAAACCTCTCTATCCTGTGGTCCACCAAACTGCACCAAAGCAATGGAATTGCTTCCATCAAAGGATACTTGCTGGAAGCCGGAAGCCATATTGCATGGGTTGGAGCAAACGACAACAAGCTACTGATACATCGTCTTGCACAAGACGGAAAGTCAATTCAGACGTCCATCGACACAAAAACCAATATCGGCACTCCAATTCCCGATATTTATTCAGTTTATTCGTCAGGGAACGATATTTATGTTCGTGGCGCAGCAGCGCGGTCCAAAAATCCACCAGAGAAAATCACCGAGTTCTGCT
>NZ_AFAL01000110.1 GCF_000193225.1 Verminephrobacter aporrectodeae subsp. tuberculatae At4
TTGTGACACAGTAAGACTAACTGAGGTGGTGCACCTCGCCCATGCCGTAGACCGGCGTCGGGATACCGTGCATGCGGGCCTGCAATTGCAGCGCCAGGAACTGCGAACAATGGCGCGACATATGCAGGTTGCCGCCATGGAACCACAGACCCGGTTGCCGGGTCGGTTTCCACATATTGCGCAGTTCCCCCTCCCAGGGGCCGGGGTCCTTGGTGGTGCCGGAGCCAAGGCCCCAGCATTTGCCGACCCTGTCGGCGACTTCCCTGGAGATCAATTGGGCAGCCCACTCATTCATTGATCCGTAACCGGTGGCATAGACGATGAGGTCCGCCGGCAACTCATCGCCATCGCTCAGGCGCACGGAGTGCTCCCTGATCTGCGCCACGGTGACGCCGCTTATCGCCGGCGCGGGCGTGCTTCTCGACGACGATGGTCGGAACGTCCAGGCGCCGCAACCGGGCAGCCAGCGCAATGCCGCACTGACCGCCACCGATGATCAGGCAATAGGGCTGCTTGCTGTCACCCAGCGCGGCCTCTTCCTCGGCCCTGCGCTCGATCCAGTTCTTGCGCCCGGGGACGACGCCATGCGTGGTGCCCATCGACCGCGTCGGGCCCTTGCGCTCCTCCAGGCCCTTGAGTTCAGTCATCGTCGTGAGCAGGGTCCAGCATTTATCGCCCCGCAGGCGCAGCAGGCCCCGCCCCCGGGCAAGCGCCGTCTCGAAAGTGAACCAAGCCTCGGTCATACCATTGTCCTGGCTGGCCTCGCCCTCGATGCGCCAATTCGATGGCTTCAGCCCATCGAGTACGGCAGCCAGCATGTCGGCGATCGCGGCCGGGCCTTCGCAGGTCTTGATGTTCCAGGTGAACGCAAGCAGGTCGCGCCAGTAGCTGTCGGTATCAAACAACGCGACGGCTGCCGCAACATCGCCCTGCGCCAGGGCACGTTCAAGACCCGTGAGCCAATGCGTGGCCTGCTGCGTCGGTGACCGATCATTCATTATTTTTCTCCTTTGGTTTGGCGCTGGCCCCCATCCGGATGGATCCCGGAGCACAGCGCCAGCAATGCTACTGCGACCCGATTCCCGCGCTGCGGCGTGTCCCATCCCGTGTTTTATTTCGTGCATCGTCGCGAACATATTGCGCACACGCGGGGGAGAATGGATGCACGCGCCCAAGCCGCCCGAACCCTGCCTTGGTTGACGGGTTGCAACCGCGAAAGAGCCACCGTTCGTCTCCATTCCCAGCCTCCCGAAAACTCGGCACCATGACACCTGACGCCATCGACCAACTGCTGCGCAAGGCCGGCGGCCCGCGCGGCAGCGCCATGGGCATCGACTGGCTCAACGCACTGCGCCGCTTCCTGCAAACCATCGCCTTCTGCCTGATCATCGCGGCCATCCAATACGCGTTCCGCCCCGAGATGGGCTACGGCATCCCCTTGCGCTACTCGCTGGCCATCGGCATGCTGACCTGGGCGCTCATCTATTTCGGACACCACCTCTTCCCGTCGAGCGCAGGCCGGGGTTGGCCCACGGGCATTGCGGGCATCCTGCTGCCGGTGGCGGGCACCATCCTGGGCTATCTGGGCGGCGTCCAGTTGGCCGACTGGTGGTGCGGCTGGTCCACGTGGGACGTGGCGGCGCGCGCGCAGTTGCGCATCTCCATCGGCATTTCGCTGCTGGCCAGCATCACCGGTATCTATTACTTCTACAACAATGGCCGCAACGCATGGATGCAGGCCAGGATGGCCGAGACGCACGCCCAGGCCACCGAGGCGCGGCTCAGGCTGCTGGAGACGCAGTTGGAGCCGCACATGCTGTTCAACACGCTGGCCAACCTGCGCGTGCTCATCGACACCGACCCGGCACGCGCGCAGGAGATGCTCGACCGCATGATCGCCTACCTGCACGCCACGCTCGGCGCGTCGCGCGGTACGGAGCATCCGCTGGCCAACGAATTCGGGCGCCTGCACGACTATCTGGAACTGATGGCCGTGCGCATGGGGCCGCGCCTGAGCTACACGCTGGACCTGCCCGAGGCCCTGCGCGACACGCCCGTGCCGCCCCTGCTGCTGCAACCGCTGGTGGAAAACGCCATCCGCCACGGCATCGAACCCCGGGTGGAGGGCGGCCACGTCAGCGTGCGCGCCAGCACCTGCCCCGGCCCGCAGCTGCTGATCGAGGTCCACGACAGCGGCGCAGGCCTGCCACCCGATCCCGGCCCAAGGCTTTGGCCTGGCGCAGGTGCGCGAGCGGCTAAGCACCCTGCACGGCACCGCAGGCACTCTCGATTTGCTGGCCTCGCGCGCCGGAGGAACCTGCGCCAGCGTCCGTTTTCCATTGCATCCGGCCCCTGCCCCCTCGACACGTCCGCGCTGAGTCACGGGGGGAAAGCGCGCACAGACGGCCACACACGACCACACGGCGCTCGGGCATGTAGTCATACTACATTCGGTCCAAGAAACCATGTACAGCGGGGTTTATCCGGATGTTTCCATGGTTAAGTATGACTATATTTTCTCCAGCCAACGCATGCCAAGCGACGGCTGGAGAACGATATGACAGGCATCCAACTCACCGGAATCGACAAGCGCTACGGCGGCGTCGATGTGATCAAAGATCTCACGTTGACGGTCGATCCCGGGGAGTTCCTTGTATTCCTGGGTCCATCGGGCTGCGGGAAGTCCACGCTCCTGCGGATGATCGCCGGCTTGGAGCCCGTGTCCGGCGGTGAAATTCGCATCGGCGGGCGGACAGTGACCGACTTGCCTCCGGGCGAACGCCAAGTTGCCATGGTGTTCCAGCACTACGCCCTCTACCCCCACATGACTGCCTACGACAACATGGCGTTCGGGCTCCGCAACGTGGGCATGCCCGCGAACGAAATCCACAGGCGCGTGCAAGAGGCTGCGCGCATGCTGGAACTCGAGCCACTGCTCAAGCGCAAGTCGGCGCAGATGTCCGGCGGACAGCGGCAACGCGTGGCCATCGGCCGTGCGGTGGTGAAGGAACCCGCAGCGTTCCTGTTTGATGAGCCCTTGTCCAACCTCGACGCGGCGCTGCGCGCGCGCACCCGCGTGGAAATCGCCAGGCTGCACCGGCGCCTGAAGTCGACCATGGTGTTCGTCACGCACGATCAGGTCGAGGCGATGACTCTGGCCACCCGCATCGTCGTGATGAAGCAGGGGAGCATCGAGCAGATCGGCAAGCCGATGGAGATCTACCGCAACCCGGCATCCCGCTTCGTCGCCTCGTTCATTGGCTCACCCGCGATGAATTTCCTGGAGGTCACGCGCGGGCAAGGTGCCGCAGGCCGCGCGGCAGTGCGCTTGCCCGACGGCACGCTGGTTCAGACCACGGTCCCCGAAGCGGGCCTGCCAGACAGTGCCCAACTGGAACTGGGCGTTCGCCCCGAGTTCCTCTCGCTGGCCGACCCGGAGAGCGCGGGCGCGCTCGTCGGCACAGCAGAGGTGATCGAACGACTGGGCGACCAGACGCACGCGCATATTGCGCTCAGGTCGGGGGATACGGTCGTCGCCCATGCGCCGCGCGACAGCGATATCGCCGCGGGCGACGTGGTGGGGTTGCGGCTGGACGCTTCGGCGGCGCATCTCTTTGACCACAGCGGAAAGGCCCACCACGCCGCCAAGACACCATGGATGCATCCCTTCCCTCCCCACGGGGATAAGGGCAGAGAGGGATTTCCGGAGCCCACTGCATGAGCGCCACAGCCCTCTCGGCGGCCACTGCGGCCGCTGCGTCCACGCGACACCGCTCCCCGGGCGCACGCGCTGGCGCGCACTGGAGCAACGCACTGTTCATCGCTCCCTTTCTGGTCGTGTACGGACTGCTTCTCGTGGTACCACTCGCCAAGGGGCTCTGGATCAGCCTGCAGGAAGTCGACATGCTGTCGCACAGCGCAGAGTTCGTTGGCTTGCGCAACTACCATGAACTATGGGCCGACGCCATATTTCGTACTGCTGTGCGAAACACGTTCGCCTTCGTGCTCATGTCCACACCCGTTTTCGTCGCCCTGGGCCTGGCGCTGGCTCTGGCGCTCAACCGCCCCGGGCGGGTTGCCGCAACCCTGCGGGCCATCTTCTTCGGTTCGTCCGTCCTGTCCGTGACCATCGTGACGCTGGTCTGGAAGCTCGTGCTCATGCCGCATCAGGGGCTCCTGGCGAACATGACGCATGCGCTCGGTCTGCCCTCCGTTTCCCTGCTCACGTCCGAAACGTGGGCGCTGCCCATGATCGTGGTCGTCACCGTGTGGTGGATCATTGGCTTGCCGATGATGCTGTTCCTGGCCGCGCTGCAACAGATCCCGCACGAGGTCTACGAGGCCGCGGCCCTCGACAGCGCCAGCCGCTGGCGCACGCTCAGACACGTCACACTGCCTGCGATCCGGCGCACGGTGGCCTTGGTCGCCATCGTCGAAGTGATCCTGCAGTTCCAGATGTTCGGCCAAGCCCACCTCATGACGCAAGGCGGGCCCAACGACAGTTCGCGACCCATCGTGCAGTTCATCTACGAGGCCGGCTTCCAGCACTGGACCCTCGGCTACGCTGCTGCCGCCTCCCAGGTGCTGTTCGCGATCATGCTGATCGCCATGGCCGCGCAGGTCTGGGCCCGTCGCAAGGAAGCGCAGTGAATCGGAGAGCATCCATGCAAAACACGGCGGGTCCCCAGTGGGGAAACAGGATGATCCTTGGCGCGGTCATCGTTTTGGCGATTCTCTGGATCACTCCACTCATCTGGGTATTCGCGCTCTCGTTCAAGCCGAACGAGTTCCTGACCGTGCACACGGACGTGATGTTTTCGCCCCCGTTCACGCTCAGGAACTACGCGGACATCATCGGCACCTCGTCCGTGTTCCGCTGGACGCTGAACAGCATGATCGTGGCCGGGGTGCAGACATTCGCCATGCTGGTTCTCGCCTCGCTGGCTGGCTACGGGTTCGCGCGCACCGAGTTCCCTGGCAAGAACGCCGTGTTCCTTGTCGTGCTGGCGGGTCTGGCTGTTCCCGAGCAGGCCATCATCGTGCCGCTGCACACGATCTTCGCTGACCTGGGCCTGCACAACACGTACTCCGCGCTGGTACTGCCCCGTCTGGCAACGCCGTTCGGCGTGTACCTGATGACGCAGTACTTCCAGGCCATTGCGCGCGACATCGAGGAGGCAGCGATGCTGGACAACGCCTCGCGCCTGAAGATCTTCCTGCGCGTGATCCTTCCGCTGTCGTTGCCGGCGCAGGCCACGCTGGGCATCTTCACGTTCCTGCACGCGTGGAATGACTATCTGTGGCCGCTGATCTCGGCGTCCCGGCCGCAGATGTACACGCTCACGCTCGGTCTCGCGTCCACGCAGACCAACTTCGCCCAGTCCGAGGGCATCGGCTACCTGATGTCGCAGGCCGTCTTCGCAGGTCTGCCCGTCTTCGTGCTCTACCTGTTTTTCCAGAAGTACATCGTCGCTGCGGTGGCTGGAAGGCCCATGCGATGACGGCGCATCCAGTGCAATCCACCATTCCAACCAGGAGACCCGCCCATGCATTCCATCCTCAGAAAAACAGCCGCCGGGATCGCGCTCGCCGCAGGCCTGTCCGCGCCAACCCTTGCGCAGCAAAAAGTCGAGATCACCTTGGCGCGCTTCTTTGGCTCTTGCGAGGCCGATTACGGAAAATCGACCGACTTCAAGGCGGCCCGCGGCGAGTGCGGAATCATCACCACGCTGGTGAACAACTTCAACGCGACCAACAAGGAGAACATCGTCGTCAAGCCACAGATCGTCGAGTGGGGCCCCTACTACGACCAGCTCACGGCCCGCATCGTGGCGCGGGACGTGCCGACCGTGGCCGTGATGCATGATTCGTCGCTCGGCGATTACGTTGGACGAAAGCTGGTCGATCCCCTGGACGACGGCTTCCAATCGGTCGGCATCCATACGAGCGACTTCACCGAGCATGCGAAGAAGGGAACGGTGATCGGCGGCAAGACCTATGCGCTGCCCTTCGACACATGGTCCTGGCTCTGGCACATCAACCTGAACCTGATGCACAAGGCGGGCCTGACCAGGACCAACGGCTCGCCCGTGCTGCCGACCTCGCCTGAAGAACTCCTGGCGCAGGCGCGCCAGTTCAGGCAAGCGACCGGAAAGCCCTACTTCGCATGGGCTGCAACGAACTCGGACGCGGCCAACGTGCGCAGTTTCCTCTCCCTGCTCTACCAGCAGGATGCCGATCTCTTCAGCGCCGGCAGCAAGCCGCGCCTGAACGTGAAGAGCAAGGAAGCCACACAAGTGCTCGAGTTGATGCGCAAGCTCTACAGCGAAGGCCTGGTGGCACCCAACCTGGACTACGGCGCTGCGAACCAGACTTTCGTCAACGGGCAAGCCGGCGTCGTGGTGGTTGGCACCTGGAAGATCGACGACTTCATCGTCCAGTCGGAGAAGGTCGAGTCTCCGCTCTACAAGGGCTACACGGTGGTTCCGTTCGCACAGCTCTACGCGAAGAAGGCCGTGTTTGCCGGAGGCCACACCTGGGTCATGCTCCGGGGCGGCGCCAAGGACGAGGCCCAGCGCAAGGCAGCGCTGCACTTCATGAAGTTCCTGTGGGAGAACAACGGCGAATGGGCGCGCACGGGCCACCTGCCGGCGAATCGCACCGTCATCGAAGGTGCCGCGTTCAAGAGTCTGCCCATGCGAAGCAATATCACCGAGATCGCCACGACCGGCCGCGGCATGCCCGGCAGCATCCCCCGTCAGCGCGCCATCGAGACCATCCTGGGTCAGGAGATCGGCAACATGCTGCTCAGCAAGAAGCCGGTGGCGCAGGTGCAGGAAGCCGCTGAAACCCGTGTCAACAAACTGCTCGACAGCGTTCGCTGAAAGATGGAAAGACCCCCACCATGATCTCCACCCGACTGATCGTCGACCGCGACTTCACCGTATCCAACTTGGACCGCCGGATTTTCGGCAGCTTCGTCGAACACATGGGCCGGTGCGTGTACACCGGCATCTATGAGCCCGGCCACCCCACTGCGGATGGGCAAGGATTTCGGCGCGACGTCATGGCGCTGAGCCGCGAGCTTGGCGTGAGCATCGTGCGCTACCCTGGCGGCAATTTCCTGTCCGGCTACAACTGGGAGGATGGCGTAGGCCCCAAGGACCAGCGCCCCAGGCGGCTCGACCTGGCCTGGTTCAGCACGGAGACCAACCAGTTCGGCACGAACGAATTTCTGGACTGGTGCCGTGCAGTGGGGACCGAGCCCATGATCTCCGTGAATCTGGGCACCCGTGGCCCCGACGAGGCACGCCACTTTCTCGAATACTGCAACCACCCGACGGGAACCCGGCTGTCCGACCTGCGCCGCGAGCACGGCTACGAGAAGCCACACGACATCAAATTCTGGTGCCTGGGCAACGAGATGGACGGCCCTTGGCAGATTGGCCAGAAAACGGCAGACGAGTACGGAAGAATCGCAAAGGAAACCGCCAAGCTCATGCGCATGGTGGACCCCCGCGTGCAACTGGCGGCCTGCGGCTCCTCCACGCACGACATGCCCACCTTCGGGAGTTGGGAAGACACGGTGCTCGGGCACTGCTTCGACGAAGTCGATTTCATCTCCCTGCATACCTACTTCGAAAATCCGCACGACTCGACCGCCGAATTCCTGGGCAACATCGAGCAGACCGAGCTCTTCATCCGGGAGGTCGCCGCAGTGGCCGACAGCGTCGCCGCACGCAAGCACTCGACGAAGCGAATCATGCTGTCGGTGGACGAGTGGAACGTCTGGTACAAGGCGCGCAGCATCGACCATCGGCGCAAGCCCGGCTGGCCCGAGGCCCCCCGCCTCGTCGAGGAGGTCTACAACCAGGAGGATGCGCTCGCCGTGGGGGGCGCCTTGATCGTGATGATGAACAACGCAGACCGTGTCAAAACCGCCTGCCTGGCCCAGTTGGCGAACGTGATCGGCCCCATCATGACCGAACCAGGCGGCGCGGCATGGCGCCAGACCATCTTCCACCCGTTCGCGCAGGCCTCCCGCTACGCACGCGGGCGTGTTCTGCGACCGGTCATCCATTCCCCCGCGTACCAGGCCAAGACCTTCCCGGAGATTGCCTATCTGTGCGCCAGCGTGGTGCACGACGATGAAACCGGTCAGACCGCCATCTTCGCGCTCAATCGGCACCTGAGCGACACGCAGGAAATCTCCATCGAACTGCGCGGACTGGGCGATCAGCAGCGGCTGGTCGATGCGTCGGAACTCCACCACGCGGACATGAAGGCAAGCAACACCAAGGCGGCACCAGACAACGTAGCGCCCCAACCGAATGCCAACGTACAGATCGACGGCCACCGCGTCACCGCACGCCTTCGGCCCGGATCCTGGAACGTGATCGTCACCCGCAATACCAAGCCGGCGTGAGCCACGGCAAGCGCAGCACCGGGTGGGTATGCTCCGGCGGATTCCATCCGATTGCCCCTCCCCATGAATACGCCAAACAGCAACCTCGGCTACCGCCGGCCCCCGGAGCGCAAAAGCATGCACGCCCGGATCGTCCGGGATCTGGGCATGCGCATCGTCTCCGGTGAGTACAAGCCAGGCACGAGGCTTCCCGCCGAGGCCTCCCTGTGCACGGCATACGACGTGAGCCGCCCCGTACTGCGCGAAGCCACCCGGGTTCTGGTTGCCAAGGGTCTGGTGGTCCCGAAACAGAAGGCCGGAGCCATCGTGTGCGCGCGAAGTGACTGGCATCTCCTGGACCCCGACGTGCTGTACTGGTTGATCCAGACCAAGCCCCAGCCCGAGTTCGTTGAAACCTTGCTCACGGTCCGGCACGTCTTCGAGCCCGCAGTTGCCGCGTTGGCAGCCAAGGTGGCGACCCCCGAGGCGCTGCACGGCATCGCGCAAGCGTATGCGGACATGGAGTCGGCGCGCACACCCGAGGAACTGCTGGAGCCGGATCTGGCGTTTCACCGCCGCATCGCCGAGGCCACCGGCAATGACCTGCTGGCCTACATCGGAAACATGCTTTCATTGGCACTCAGAGAGTCCATCAAGCTCAGCAACCAACATCCCGACGCCCACGCGCTTTCCTTGCCCAGACACAAGGCCATACTGACCGCGTTGCTCAACCGTGATTCCCTGGCTGCGCGCCAGGCAACGTTCGTACAGCTCGACGAAACCCGGGAAGACATTGCGCATCTCATTGATTTCGGGTTCTCGAATACGAATCGGACCCCATGACCCCGCCCACAGCCCGCGCACTGATTGCCGAAGACGAGCCCCTGCTTGCCGCCGCACTGCAACAGGAACTGGCCCGCGCCTGGCCCGACCTGCAAATCGTCGCCAGCGTGAGCGACGGGCTGTCGGCCGTACGCCAGGCGCTCGCGCTGCGCCCCGACGTGCTGTTCCTCGACATCCGCATGCCCGGCCAAAGCGGGCTCGACGCCGCCGTGCAACTGGCCGACGCCTGGCCCGACCCCGCCGCACGCCCATTTCCGGCGCTGGTGTTCGTGAGCGCGTACGAGCAGTACGCCGTGCAGGCATTTGAAGCGCAGGCCATGGACTACCTGCTCAAGCCCGTGCAAACGGCGCGGCTGCAAGGAACCGTGCAAAGACTCCGGCACGCACTGGTGAACCGCATGCCCCGAGCGTCCAACGCCATTGATTTGGAAGCAACCATGGCGCAACTGCGCCATCTGCTGGCAACGCCGGGCCTGGCCGGCGCCGCGCCGGCGGCGGCAGCAGCGCCGCTCGCGTTCATCCAGGCGAGCAGCGGCAGCCGGATCCATATGGTGCCCGTGGCCGACGTGCTGTACTTCGAGGCTGCGGACAAATACCTGCGCGTGCTCACCGCAGCGCGCGAATACCTGATCCGCACCCCGCTCAAGGAACTGATCCCCCAACT
>NZ_AFAL01000109.1 GCF_000193225.1 Verminephrobacter aporrectodeae subsp. tuberculatae At4
CCACCTTCTGCCCCGCCTTCTGGCGCGTCTGCGCGGCCTGTATGGCCAGTTCTGCGAGTCTCTTGCCGTATTCGACATGCTGGTTGAGCCACAGCTCGAGCGCCGGGCGCACGAAGCCGCTGACCAACCGCACGGCGTCGCGCGAGTTCAGCCGTTCCTTGATCTGGCCCTGGAACTGGGGGTCCAGCACCTTGGCGCTGAGCACGTAGCTGGCGCGCGCAAAAACGTCTTCGGGCAGCAGCTTCACGCCCTTGGGCAGCAGGCTGTGCAGTTCGATGAAGCTTTTGACGGCGTTGAACAGCCCGTCGCGCAGGCCGCTCTCGTGCGTTCCGCCGGCGCTCGTGGGAATCAGGTTGACGTAGCTCTCGCGCATGGGCGCGCCGTCCTCGGTAAAGGCCACGCACCAGGCTGCGCCCTCGCCTTCGGCAAAGCTCTCGCTGCCACCGTCGACAAAGCCCTCGCCCTCGAACAGGGGGATCACCGGTTCGGCGCCCAGGCTCTGCATCAGGTAGTCGCGCAGGCCGCCCTTGTACTGCCAGGTTTGCGTCTCGCGGGTCTTTTCGTGCACCAGCGAAACCGACACCCCCGGCATCAGCACCGCCTTGCTGCGCAGCAAATGGCTGAGCTCGCCCATGGGCAGCGCGCTGGATTCGAAGTACTTGGCGTCGGGCCATACGCGCACCGTGGTGCCCTGCCTGCGCTCGCCCGCCTCGAGCGGCCGGCAGACCAGGGGTTCGACGACTTCGCCGCCCGCGAACACCAGGCGCGCGGACTGGCCTTCGCGGTGGCTCGTGGCCTCCAGGCGCGTGGCCAGCGCGTTCGTCACGCTCACCCCCACGCCGTGCAGGCCGCCCGAGAAGCTGTAGGCGCCGCCCTGGCCCTTGTCGAACTTGCCGCCCGCGTGCAGGCGCGTGAAGACGAGCTCGATCACCGGGGCCTTTTCCTCGGGGTGCATGCCAAAGGGAATTCCGCGCCCGTCGTCCTCGACGCCCACCGAACCATCGGCGTGCAGCGTGACGCGGATCTTTTTTCCGTACCCGGCGAGCGCCTCGTCGGCGGCGTTGTCCAGCACCTCCTGCACGATGTGCAGGGGGGTGTCGGTGCGGGTGTACATGCCCGGACGCTGCTTGACGGGCTCCAGGCCCTTGAGAACGCGGATCGAGCCTTCGGAGTATTCGCCCGCAAAGACGGAGGAGGGTTTTGCAGCCATGGGCGCGGATTGTAATGCGGCATTGCAGCAAAATCTGGATAAAAAAACAGATGTCCGCCCCCTGCCCCGCGCCCCGCTGCACCGGCGCGCAGCAGGCAATCCGGCTACATTCTTGTGGATGCACATGTACAGGGATACGCGTATGAATCCGCCCAAACTGTCGATGCTCCAGGTGCTCGTTTGCGGAGCGGCCATCGTGACCCTGTCCATGGGCATCCGCCACGGCTTCGGGTTATGGCTGCTGCCCATCACGCAGGAGCGGGGCTGGACGCGCCAGTCGTTTGCCCTGGCGCTGGCGATCCAGAACCTCTCCTGGGGATTCATCGGCATTTTTGCGGGCATGCTCGCGGACCGGTTTGGCGCCTTGCGCGTGCTCCTGGGCGGCGCCGTGCTCTACGGCCTGGGGCTCGCGGGAATGGCGCTGGCGCCCACGCCGACGCTGTTCGCGCTGACCGCCGGGGTGCTGACCGGCGCGGCGCAGGCCGGCACCACCTACGCCGTGGTCTACGGCGTGATCGGCCGGCAGATTGCCCCCGAGCGCCGGTCCTGGGCCATGGGCATGGCGGCGGCCGCCGGATCGTTCGGCCAGTTCCTGATGGTTCCCGTGGAAGGCTGGCTGATCGCCCACCTGGGCTGGCAACAGGCCCTGCTGGCGCTGGCGGCCATGGTGCTGCTGATCGCGCCACTGGCCCTGGGCCTGCGCGAACCCGGGTTCCGGGGCGCGGCGCCGCCCAGGCGCGAGCAGACCATCGTGCAGGCGCTCGGCGAGGCCCTGCGCTACCCCAGTTTCAACCTGCTGATGGCGGGCTACTTCGTGTGCGGTTTCCAGGTGGTGTTCATCGGCGTGCACATGCCCAGCTACCTGCGGGACCACGGCCTGTCGCCCCAGGTGGCCAGCTACGCGCTGGCACTCATCGGGCTGTTCAACGTGTTTGGCACCTACGTCGCCGGCATGCTGGGTCAGCGCCTGCCCAAGCGCCAGATCCTGTCCTTCATCTACTTTGCGCGCGCCGTGGCGATCAGCCTGTTTCTGCTCGCGCCGCTCTCGCCCGCGTCGGTGTACCTGTTCTCCGCCGTGATCGGCGCGCTGTGGCTCTCGACCGTGCCACCGACCAACGCCACCATCGCCCAGATCTTCGGCGTGCAGCATTTGTCCATGCTCGGCGGCTTTGTGTTCTTCAGCCACCAGATCGGCAGTTTCATGGGCGTGTGGCTGGGGGGCTATCTGTACGACACCACCGGCAGCTACGACATCGTCTGGTACATCGCCATCGCCCTGGGCGTGTTCGCCGGCCTGGTGAACCTGCCCGTGAACGAAAGCCCCATCCGGCGCAGCGCGCCGCAACCCGCCTGAGCCCGCGCACCATGGACGACGCCCCCGCCCCACACCCCCCGCGCTGCCACGTGCGCTGCGCTGGCTGGGCTGGGCCGTGGCGCTGCTGCTGTGCCTGCTGGTGTTTGGCATGTACACCGCGCCGGGCTTCATGGTGATGCTGGCCGACCAAATCTGGGCTTGCTTCTAATGTTCTGCCCAATCAATACGCGCTATGTGTTGGCAGCGGGCGCTGGCGTGGTCGCGAATGTGATCCTTGGCGCGTCCTCGCTTTACTGGAAGCAGCTCGCAGTGATTTCACCGGAAACCCTGCTTGGCTATCGCATCTTCCTGTCCCTTGCAACATTGGCTCTGGCGATGCTGATGTTGCAGCGTTTCAGGGCTCTCGCAGAGAAACTCACTTGGCGCACCGTCGGCATCCATGCCGCAGCAGCATACCTGGTTGTGTTGAACTGGGGCACGTTCATCTGGGCGTCCATTCACGGACATGTCGTTGAAAGTGGTCTCGGCTACCTGATTGCGCCGTTCATCGCAATTGCGATAGCCAAGGTGGTGATTGGCGATACGCTGAGCGCGGTGCGGCTGGCGGGATTGGTGGTGATTGCGATGGCCGTTGCTGCGCTGATGCTGCGCAGTGGTGAACTCAATCATTGGGTGTACTTGGTCATCGGGGTGACCTGGGGCGGCTACGCCTGTGCAAAGAAACTGACGCCACTCGACCCCTTTGGTGGGCTCTTCATGGAAACTTTCACGCTGTGCGTGCTGTGGCTGCCTCTTCTGGCCGCCTCGCAGGTTTCACTGACCTTGCCTGGCAACCTGCCGGCGGCAACGGCCGTGCTGCTGCTGGTATGCGGCCTGGTGTCCGTGGTTCCGCTGTGGCTGTTCGCGTATGCGGCAGGGCATTTGCCGCTGTCTGCCATGGGCTTCTTCCAGTTCGTCTTGCCGACGACACAGCTGTTGGTCGCCCTCGTTTTCTATCGCCAGCCCTTGTCGAACAACACGCTGCTGTGCTTCTCGATCATCTGGGCGGCGTTGCTGGTCATCCTCAGCGAGCCCCTATGGCGCTTCGGTCGGCTGCGGCCGAGAAACTGAGCGCGGGGCAGGACACTGGCCCACGGCATCATGCGGTTTCCCGGATCCGCACCTCGATGTGCAGGCCCGCAGCCGCAACCATGTTCACCAGCGCATCCAGGCTGAACAGGTTGATCTTTCCACGCACCAGGTCGGAGACACGCGGCGGGGTCACGCCAAGAATCTGCGCGGCCTGTACCTGGCTGATTCCGGTTTTGATCAAGTGGTTCTTCAGCGCCGTCATCAACGCGGAACGCAGCTTCATGTTTTCCGCTTCCTCCGGGGTGCCCTCAATGGCGTCCCAGACGCTGGTAAATCGCTGGCTTCTCATTGGCCCATCTCCTTCAACAAATCGCGGTACCGCCTGGCGGCCAAGTCCCCATCGGTCTTGCTGGTCTTCTCTGTCTTTTTCTGGAAACAGTGAAGCACGTAGACGGCATCAGAAAACTTGGCAACGTAGAGGACTCTGAATGCACCGGCGGCATCCCGAATCCGGATCTCTTTCACACCCTGACCCACCGTATTCATGGGTTTCCAGTCGTCAGGCTCCTGACCATTTTGCACACGATCGAGTTGATGACCCGCTTCGCGTCTTGCCGCAATCGGGAACCTCCGCAGGTCATTGAGGGAGCTACCACGAAACTCAATTGGTTTTGGCTCGGTCACGCCCTGACCATACAATATTTTGTATTGAAAGACAACACCCCCATGCACACCGCCGAAACCCCCAGTGAATGGCTTTGCCGCTGGAGCCACCTGATCGCGCCCGGCAGCACGGCGCTGGACGTGGCCTGCGGTGCGGGGCGCCATCTGCGCTGGCTGCGCGGCCTGGGACATCGCGTCGTGGGGGTGGACCGTTGCGCGCAGGCCATCGCCGCCTGCGCCGGGTTGGGCGAGATGCTCTGCGCCGACGTCGAGAGCGGCCCCTGGCCCCTTGCCGGGCGGCAGTTCGGCGCCGTGGTGGTCACCAACTACCTGTGGCGCCCCCTGCTGCCGCGCATCGTGGACAGCGTCGCGCCCGGTGGTCTGCTGATCTGCGAGACCTTTGCGCAGGGCCAGGAAACCGTGGGCCGGCCCACCCGGCCGCAATTCCTGCTGCGGCCCGGCGAACTGCTCGGCGCCTGCGCGGGTCTGCGCGTCCTGGGGTACGAGGACGGTTTTCTGGAGCAGCCTGCGCGCTTCGTGCAGCGCATCGCCGCGCTACGGGAGCTCCCGCAGTCCGACGCCCCCGCGCGGCATCATCTGCCCCCGAGGGGCGGCGCGGGGTAGAACCCCCGGACCCTCCTCAAACGGCCCCCAGATGCGGCAGCAGCCCGGCCGCAGGCTGCCCGCTGCGCAGCGCCGCGGTGAAGGCCAGCATGCGGTCGATGGGCTGGCGCGCGCGCGCGATGAGCGCCGGGTCCACGAGGACGGCGTTGGCGCCCGTCTCCAATGCATGGACCACACCGGCCAGGCCGTTCATGGCCATCCAGGGACAGTGCGCGCAGCTCTTGCAGGTGGCGCCATGGCCCGACGTGGGGGCCTCGTGGAAGACCTTGTCGGGGTTTTGCGTGCGCAACCTGTGCAGCATGCCGTTGTCCGTGGCAACGATGAATTCCTGCGCGTCCATTTCGCGCGCGGCCTTCAGAATCGCCGAGGTGGAGCCCACGGCGTCGGCCAGCGCCACCACCTCGGCGGGGCTCTCGGGATGCACCAGGACCTTGGCCCGGGGGTGCTCCTGCTTGAGCGCCTCGAGCTCGAAGGCCTTGAATTCGTCGTGCACGATGCAGGCGCCGCTCCAGAACACCATGTCGGCGCCCGTCTCGCGCTGGATGTAGGCGCCCAGGTGGCGGTCCGGCGCCCACAGGATTTTCCGGCCCGCGGCGCGCAGCGCACGCACGATCTCCAGCGCGCAACTGGAGGTGACGACCCAGTCGGCCCGCGCCTTCACTGCGGCGCTGGTATTCGCGTACACCACCACGCTGCGCTCGGGGTGCTCCGCGCAGAACGCGCCGAACGCGTCCGCCGGGCAGCCCAGGTCGAGCGAGCAGCTCGCGTCCAGGTCGGGCATGAGGATGGTTTTTTCGGGCGAGAGAATCTTCGCCGTCTCGCCCATGAAGCGCACGCCCGAGACCACCAGCGTCTGCGCGGCATGGTCGCGGCCAAAGCGGGCCATCTCCAGCGAATCGCCGACGAATCCGCCCGTCTCCTCGGCCAGGTCCTGCAAGTCCGGGTGCACGTAGTAGTGCGACACCATGGAGGCGTTTCTTTCCTTGAGCAGGCGGCGGATTCTTTCCTTCAGCGCCCCCCGCTCGGCCTGCGCAGGCTCGGGCGGAACGCGCGCCCAGGCCTGTCGGGTGGCGCATCTGCCGTCGGCGGCGTGCGCGTCCAGCGGCTGCTCGTAGGCCACGCCGATGCGGTTCAGTACAGCGGTTGCGTTCATGACAACTCCTGCAGGCGCATGGAAAAGTCGGTGGCCTTCACGTCCTTGGTCAGCGTGCCGACGGAGATGCGGTCCACGCCCGTCTCGGCCAGCGCGCGCAGCCCTTCGAGCGTGACGCCGCCCGAGATTTCCAGCACCGCGCGGCCCGCGTTCACGCGCACGGCCTCGCGCAGCATGGGCAGCGGCATATTGTCCAGCAGCACCATCTGCGCGCCCGCGTGCAGCGCCTCGGTCAGTTGCTCCAGCGTTTCCACTTCAATCTGGATGAATTGCGCCTGCGCGGCCAGCTTCCCTGCGGCGTGCAGCACGGCGGCCACGCCACCGGCTGCGGCAATATGGTTTTCCTTGATCAGCACCGCGTCGTACAGGCCGATGCGGTGATTCACGCCACCGCCCACGCGCACGGCGTACTTTTGCGCCAGGCGCAGGCCCGGCAGGGTCTTGCGCGTGTCCACGATGCGCGCGCGCGTGCCCGCGACCGCATCCACATAGATGCGCGTCTTGCTCGCCACGGCGCTGAGCAGTTGCAGAAAGTTCAGCGCCGTGCGCTCGGCGCTGAGCAGCGCACGCGCCTGGCCTGCGACCTCGAGCACCACCTGGTCGGGCGCGCAGCGCCGGCCCTCGGCCACATGCCAGGTCAGCTGCACGGCGGGGTCCAGCGCGCGCAGGGCGGCCTCGGCCCAGGGCACGCCGCAGATCACGGCCGCCTCGCGCGCACGGATGCAGGCGCGCGCGCGGC
>NZ_AFAL01000108.1 GCF_000193225.1 Verminephrobacter aporrectodeae subsp. tuberculatae At4
CCGCCCGAGTGCGGGACGAAGACGGCGGGCGTCTGGTGCTGCTGCACCAGGCGGCGCGCGTTGATCGCGGCGTCGGCGGGCGCGTACCGGTCGTCGAGCGCGACGAGTTCCATCCGGTACTTCTTGCCGCCCACTTCCAGGCCCGCGGCGTTGACCTCCCGGATCGCCATCTCCAGGCCGTTGACCACGTTCCTGCCGTACAGCGCGGCGCCGCCGCTGAGCGGGCCGGTAAAGCCGATCTTCACGCGCTCCTGCGTGCACGCGGCGCCGCTGCCCAGGGTGGCCAGGGTGGCCAGCAGCGCGGCGGCCAGCGGCAGCACGCCGAGTCTGCGGCGGCCGGGGCGAGGAGGGGAGGGGCATGCCATGGCGATGTTTCCTGAAGTCGGGCAGGAAATGTACCGCACGGGACAGAATGACCGGCCGCTCAAGCGCCGATATACGCCGCGCGCACGGCCTCGTTGTGCAGCAGCGCATCGCGCCCGCCTTCGAGTGCGATGCGCCCGCGCTCGAGCACGTAGGCGCGGTGCGCGATGGCCAGCGCCAAGCAGGCGTTCTGCTCGGCCAGCAGCACCGTGGTGCCCTGCTGGTTGATGCGCTCGATGACCGCGAACACCTGCCGGACGATCAGCGGCGCCAGACCCAGCGAGGGCTCGTCGAGCAGCAGCACCTTGGGCCGCCCGAGCAGCGCGCGGCCGATGGCGACCATCTGCTGCTGTCCGCCCGAGAGCGAGCCCGCGGGGACGTTCTGCCTGTGCGCAAGCATCGGGAACAGCGCGAACATTTCGTCGAGCGTGCGCGCGACGGCGGCCTTGTCGCGCCGGTGCAGGTACGCGCCGAGGAGCAGGTTCCGGCGCACCGAAAGCAGCGGGAACAGCTTGCGGCCCTCGGGGCAGTGCACCAGGCCCGAGGCCACGATCTGCGCCGGCCGCCGGCCCGTGATGTCCTTGTTCTCCAGGCGGATGCAGCCCGCGCTCGGGCGCTGAATTCCGCTCGCGGCCATGAAGATCGAGGTCTTGCCCGCGCCGTTCGCGCCGAGCAGCACCACCAGTTCGCCGGGCGCGGCGTGCAGCGTCACGCCGCTGAGTGCGCGAAAGCTGCCGTAGTGCAGGTCCACGCCCTCAAACCGCAGCATGCGCGGCTCCCAGGTAGGCTTCGATGACCCGCGGGTCGCGGCGGATTTCGGCGGGCGTTCCTTCGGCGATCTTGGCGCCGTTGTGCAGCACGACGATCTTGTCGGCGAGCTGCATGACCATGTCCATCTTGTGCTCGATCAGGCACACGCTCTTGCCGTGCGCCACCAGCTTGCGGATCAGCGCCGCCAGGCCCACGGTCTCCTGCGGGTTCACGCCGCTCGCGGGCTCGTCGAGCAGCAGCAACTGCGGGTCGGTGGTCAGCGCCAGCGCGCAGGCCACGCGCTTGCGTTCCTCCTGCGTGATGTCGGCGGCGCTGCGCGTGGCGACGTGCGCCAGGCCGACGAAGTCCAGCGCCTCCTGCGCCTTGTCGCGGCAGCGTTTCTCCTCCGCGCGCAGGCGCTGGCTGCCGACGAGCACGTCCCACAGGCCCGAATGCGTGCGCAGGCGGTGGCCCACGATCAGGTTGTCGAGCACGCTCGCGTTGTCGAAGAGCTGCGTGCTCTGGAAGGTGCGCGCGATTCCCAGGCGCGCCACATGGTCGGGGCGCATTCCGGTCACGTCGCGGCCCTCGAAGCGGATGCGGCCCGCGCTCGGCCTGTGCGTTCCCGCGATCAGGTTGAAAAACGTGGTCTTGCCGGCGCCGTTGGGGCCGATGATGGCGCTGATCTGGCCGCGTTCGAAGCGCGTGCTCACGCGGTCAACCGCGGTCAGGCCGAGGAAGCGCTTGCTCAGGGCGTCGATCTCAAGCATGGGGCGGCGCCGGTGTTTCGGTCGCAAAGGGGGAGGATACGGTGGAGCGGCCGCCCGACGCTGCGCGCCGCGCACGGTGCCGGAGCCAGCTGCCCACGATGCCGTCGGGCAGGAAGATGATCAGCACGACCAGCAGCGGGCCGAACACCAGCATGCGGTAGTCCTGCAGGAACTGCAGGCTCTGCGTCAGCCCGGTCATGAGGCAGGTGCCCACCAGCGGCCCGAGCAGCGTGCCGATGCCGCCCACGAGCATGAACATCACGAGATCGAAGGTCAGGGACTCGCTGGCAAGGTCGGGTCCGAGAACGCGCACCTGCCCGGCGTAGAGCCCGCCTGCGAAGCCGGCGTAGAGCACCGACAGCACGAAGGACAGCGTCTTGGTGCGCATCAGGTCGATTCCCAGCGCCTCGGCCAGCGCGTCGCCGTTGCGCACCGCGATGAAGCTGCGGCCCAGCAGCGAGCGCACGATGCGCGCCATGACCCAGATGCCCAGCGCCAGAAAGGCCAGCGCCAGGTAGTACTGCGCCAGCGGCGTGGCAAACTGCAACGGCCCGATGCCCGGGGGCACGGGGATTCCCATGATTCCCACCGGACCGTGCGTGAGGCGCTCCCACTTCTCGATCAGCAAAAACAGGATGTAGCCCACGCACAGCGTGAAGATCGAGAAATAGTGGCCCCTGAGCCGCAGCGACAGGACGCCGATGAAAAAGCCCAGCAGCGCCGTGACCCCGCCCGCGAGCACGAAGGCGATCCAGAACGGCAGCTGGTGGTCCACCGTGAGGATTCCCACCGTGTACGCGCCCACCGCCATGAACGCGCCGTGCGCGAGGTTCAGCTGCCCCGTGTAGCCGGTGATGAGGTTCAGCCCCAGCGCGGCGATTCCCATGATGCACGCCTGCGTCGCCACCGAGATCAGGTAGCTGCTCTGCGCCAGGAGCGGGAACACGAGCGCGCCCAGCGCGAGCAGCGCCCAGCCGCAGCGGCCCTGGAAAAGCGCGCCCATGTCAGCCGGCTCCCCGCGGCGCGAACAGGCCCTGCGGGCGCAGCGAGAGGATCACCACCAGCAGCACGAAGGCGATGAGGTCCTTGTAGTCGGTGGAAAAATAAAAGCTGCCGAAGCTCTCGGCCATGCCGATGATCAGCCCCCCCGCGATGGCGCCCGGAAAGCTGCCCATTCCGCCCAGGATGATGATCACGAAGGCCTTGGTGATCACCAGGTGGCCCATGTGCGGGTACACGAGGTTGATCGGCGCGTAGAGCACGGCGGCCACGGCCGCGAGCGCGCCCGAGATGGCGAACACCAGCAGCGTGACGCGCGTGGCGTCGATTCCCACCAGCGCCGCGCCCTCGCGGTTCTGCGCCAGCGCGGCGATGCTCGCGCCCAGCAGCGTGTGGTTCAGGAACAGGTGCAGCAGCGCCATCAGGCCGAAGGCGCTGGCGATGATCAGCAGCCGCTGCAGCGGCGCGGTCAGGCCGAACACCTCGACGACCTGGCCGTAGGGCGTGGGCATGCGCTGGAAGTCGGCACCGAACAGCGCCTGCGCGCCGGCCTCGAGGAACAACAGGACGCCGATGGCCGCGATCATGTCGTGCAGTTCGGGCGCGTTGCGCAGCGGATGGAACACGAGCCGCTCGGCGAGCATCGCGAGCGCCGCCCCCACGGCCGCCGCGCCCGCCATTGCCAGCCAGTAGTTCAGGCCCAGCGCCGTCATCAGGTAGTAGCCCACGAAGGCCCCGGCCATGTAGAAGGCGCCATGCGCGAAATTCGGCACGTGCAGGATGCCGTAGACCAGCGTCAGCCCCAGGGCCACCAAGCTGTAGACACCGCCGACGGTCAGGCCGTTGAGCAGTTGCTGAAAAAACAATCCCACGTCGTCCTCTCGCGCACGAAAGCCAGGGCCATTGCAGTCGGTGCGGGAGGGCCACGGCCCCTGCGGACAGCCCCGACGCTGCGTCAATAAGAAGCGCAGTGTAACGCGTCGTAACGACGCGCCGTCCGGGGCCGTGTCACAGGTCCGGGAGCCGGTAGTCCTTGAGCTGCTCGCGCAGCCGGGTCTTGAGCATTTTGCCGGTGCCGCCCAGCGGGATGGCGTCGACGAATAGTACGTCGTCGGGGATCTGCCAATTGGCGGCCTTGCCCGCGTAGAACGCGAGCAATTCCTCGCGCGTGAGTTCGGCGCCCGGGCGCTTGACCACGGCCACGATGGGGCGCTCGGCCCACTTGGGGTGCGGCATTCCCACGCAGGCGGCCATGGCGACGGCGGGGTGCGCCATGGCGATGTTCTCGATGTCGATGGAGCTGATCCACTCGCCGCCGGACTTGATCACGTCCTTGCTGCGGTCGGTGATCTGCATGAAGCCGTCGGCGTCGATGGTCGCCACGTCGCCGGTGGGAAACCAGCTGCGGCCCTGCGCGTCGCGGATGATCGGATCACCGCCCTCGCCCTTGAAATAACGCTCCACGATCCAGGGGCCCCGGACCAGCAGATCGCCGGAGGTCTTGCCGTCCCAGGGCAGTTCCTTGCCGTTGCCGTCGACGATCCGCATGTCCACCCCGTAGATGGCGCGGCCCTGCTTTTGCAGAATCTTCATCTGCTCCTCCCGGGGCAGCGCAAGGTGCTTGTTCTTGAGCGAGGACAGGGTTCCCAGAGGGCTCATCTCGGTCATTCCCCAGGCGTGCATGACCTCCACGCCGTAGTCCTCGCGGAACGCGTGGATCATCGCCGGCGGGCAGGCCGAACCGCCGACCACGGTGCGCTGCAGCGTGGAAAAGCGCAGGCCGGCGGGCTTCATGTGGCCCAGCAGCATCTGCCACACGGTGGGCACGCCGGCGGCGTAGGTGACTTTCTCGGTTTCGAGCAGCTCGTAGATCGACTTGCCGTCCATCGCGGGGCCGGGGAACACGAGCTTGCAGCCCGTGAGCGCGGCCGAGTACGGAATGCCCCAGGCGTTCACGTGGAACATGGGAACGACGGGCAGTACGCAGTCGCGCGCCGAAAGGCACATCACGTCCGGCAGCGCCGCGGCATACGCATGCAGCGTGGTGGAGCGGTGGCTGTACAGCGCGGCCCTGGGGTTGCCCGTGGTGCCGCTGGTGTAGCACATGCTCGACGCCGAGTTCTCGTCGAACTGCGGCCAGGCGTACTCGGGCGCTTGCGCACCGATCAGGGCCTCGTAGCTCGCCAGGCCCGGGACGCCGGAGTCTGCGGGCAGCCGGTCCGCGTCGCACAGGGCGAGCCACAGCTTCACCCCGGGGCACTTGGCATGCACGGCCTGCACCAGCGGCAGAAAGCTCAGGTCGAAACACAGCACCTGGTCTTCGGCGTGGTTCACGATCCAGGCAATCTGGTCCGGGTGCAGGCGCGGGTTGATCGTGTGCAGCACGCGGCCCGAGCCGCTCACGCCGAAGTACATCTCCATGTGGCGGTAGCCGTTCCAGGCCAGGGTGGCCACGCGGTCGCCGAACGCAAGCCCCCGTGCGTCGAGCGCATGCGCCAAGCGGCGCGCACGCGCCGCCAGATCGCGGTACGTGCAGCGGTGCACGTCGCCCTCGACCCGGCGGGAGACGATTTCGGCGTCGCCATGGTGGCGCTCGGCGAACTCGATCAGCGACGAGATCAGCAACGGTTGGTTCTGCATCAGACCCAGCATGGGTGGCTCCTTGGGGGTGTTGTAGTGGACGAAATGATCACTGTAACGGAGGGCCGGGCGAGTGTAGTTTTTCGGGGCCGGCGTGCGCAGCGGAAAATCCCGTAGACAGGCCGCGCGCCCCGGTCAGGGCGCCAACCTTTCCCGGACCCATTCCCCCGCATCGAGCCGATACCGCAGCCGGTCGTGCAGGCGGCTCCTGCGTCCTTGCCAGAACTCCCACTGATCGGGCCGCAGTCGGTACCCGCCCCAATGCGCAGGGCGGGGGGGTGGAGCAGAAACTGCGCGCCGTAGCGCGCGGCATGCGCCAGCAGCACGCTGCGGCCGGAGATGACCTGGCTCTGCGGGCTGGCCCAGGCGCCGATGCGCGAATCGAGCGGCCGGCTGTGGAAATAGGCGTCGCTTTCCTCGGCGCCGACCTTTTCCACGGCGCCCTCGATGCGCACCATCCGCTCCATCTCGACCCAGTGGAACTGCAGGGCCGCGCAGGGGTTGCCCGCGATCTCGCGGCCCTTGCGGCTGTCGTAGTTGGTATACCAGACGATGCCGCGCTCGTCGTAGCCCTTGATGAGCACGATGCGCGTGCTGGGGCGCATATCGCTGCCCACGGTGGCCAAGG
>NZ_AFAL01000107.1 GCF_000193225.1 Verminephrobacter aporrectodeae subsp. tuberculatae At4
TAGCAACACCCCTGGTCATCAATTGGTGATCGCATGATTTTACTCATGTTCCATGAATCCTAGGCGTCGGTACTACAGGGGAGTCCACGTCGCTCCCTTGTTGTCGATGAAGGTTCGCGCCCAGAGTTCTGTCGCAATAACGTACCAGAGCCGGTAGAGATGCTTGGAGTGGTAGGGCTTGGCACCCCGGTGGCGGCGCAGTCTCGCAACGCTGTCGGGATTGAACAATCCGCGGTTGACAATGACTTCGCGGGACGCGGCGACATCGGCGAGTTCGTCAATGAATGACGAGAACGTCTCGTCGTAGCGTAGGTGCTGGATGCGCTTCGGACGCTCAGCGATACGAGATGGAATGCAGGCCTTCGCAGCGCGGCGCAACTCATGCTTTCCCTCGAACCATCTGATCTTGTCCTCATCCCCGAGGCTGAACGCATGCCGGACCATGGGTTCGTCGTAGAACGGCATCCGCACCGTGCAGCCGGAGACACTGTTCACCAAGCGATGCTTCATGCCAGCATGTCCGTCGAATGTGAGGATGTCCTTTGCCAGTTGCGTCCGCAGCGGATGGTCGTCCGCGAGATCGAATTGCACCCGCGTCGGCTGCTTGTTGACACCGACGATACTTGCCGGCCGTGGCATTGATGCCGCGCCGAGCAGATTGATCAACGCGCTCGAGACGACGCCTCGCGGGTCATCGCTGGATCGCAACCAGGACAGATAGTCTTCACACCAGCTGGCGATGACAGGCATCTTCTTGGACCAATACAGGTGCGGATGTACCGCCAATCCTCCATAGGAAGAGTCTGACCCGTTGCCGAAGTACAGCGTCCTGACGTGGCTGGCTGCGTCGCGCGAAAGGGCCAGGACGCACGGGTACTGATCTCGCCCGACCGGATCCTCCAGATGCCAGATGGCTTCAGGCCACAGGGATTTCAGGTGCTCCGGGGTCACGACCGTCGTGTGGTGTCGAGTTCCGAGGAGTCTCGCTGTCTCCTCGGCACCTTGAAGCTCGGGGTCGGATCGTCCGTACCCGACGGAGAACGTGTGCAGTTCGGATCCTGGATTGGCGTTCTTGACGAGTGCAGCCAAGTAGGAGGAGTCCACGCCGCTGCTGAGAGCGATCCCGATGCGTTCCTCGTGTGTCGCGAAGCGCTGTGCGGCCGACTCGCTCAGCGTATGAATCTCGCCGGCAGCGACACCGCGTGCCCTGCGAACGACGGGTTGGTCGGGAATCGGATAGGTCCGACAGTCTGATTCCTCGGCCGACAACCGGACGACCGAGCCCGACGGCACCGAATGAATGCCATGAACGAACGTTTTTCCCCTGGTCACCCAGCCGGTGTGCTGGTACGTGCTGATCGCCTCTACGTCGGGCGCCGGCGCAACCAGTCCGGTTCCAAGGAGGATCTTGTATCGGTTGGCGAACATCGTCGTCTTGCCAACCCTAGTACCGACGCCTAG
>NZ_AFAL01000106.1 GCF_000193225.1 Verminephrobacter aporrectodeae subsp. tuberculatae At4
CGTCGCGGCGCAGTTCTGGATCGCCGCGTTCAACACCTTGCTCACGGGGGTGTTCCTGCTGTTCATTTTGCCCCTGTGGGGCCTGCGCCTGCCCTATACGCCCATGCTCGTCATGTTCACCTTCGTCGCGGGCCTGGTGCCCATCGTCGGCAATCTGGTGTGCAACGCGGTGATCACCCTCGTCGGGCTGTCGGTGGCGCCCTTGGCGGCTGCGGTTTGCCTGGGTTTTCTGATCCTCATCCACAAGGCCGAATACCTGATCAATGCCCGGGTGGTCGGTCGCCGCACGCAGATGCAGGTGTGGGAACTGCTCAGCGTGATGTTCGTGGCCGAGGCCGTTTTCGGTCCCGCCGGACTCGTGGCGGCGCCGCTGTTCTACGCCTACTTCAAGAAAGAACTGATGGCGGCGCAGCTGGTGTAGGGCTGCGCCAAGCTGCATGGAGTAGTCGGAAAGTTTGGCCCGCCGCATGCCAGCCGATTGGAGCGGGTGAAGGGGATCGAACCCTCGTATGCAGCTTGGGAAGCTGCCGTTCTGCCATTGAACTACACCCGCATTCCGGGGCCCCTGGATTGCGCGGGCCGATGGCCGCCATTCTATGGGATCGGCCCCCAGCGTCCTCAGGACCCCCCCGGCTGCGCTGTGCACAATAGGCCCCATGCTGCGCAAAATTTCCCGGGAGCGGCAACGGGCCGCAGTCAGTGAGATGGCATGACCCGGCTCGCGCGCCGCCCTCCGCCCGTGCAGTATCCCTTGCAGCGCAGCGCTGTCCTGGGCCGGGTACTCGCGTTCTCGTTGCTGACCGGTGCGGCGGTCCTTGCTGGCTGGGTCCTTCTGGGGGCCGGGTCTTCATGGGGGCTGACGCTTGCCGCTGGCTGCCTGTGGCTGCTGGCCGTGGCGGGCGCATGGCATTTCTGGCACGACCAATTCTCAGGGGCCATGCGCTGGGACGGGCAGGCCTGGGCGCTGGAGGAACTGACGCCCCGGGGCCGCTCCTGGCCGCTCGAAGGGCCGCCCGAAGTCCTGCTGGACATGCAAACGCAGCTGTGGGTCTGCGTGTCCCCCGTGGGGCGCTCTCGCATCTGGCTCTGGCTGGAGCGTTCCTGGCAGCCGGAGCGCTGGATGGACCTGCGCCGTGCGGTATATTCGCGCGCCAGCCCGGACGCTGGCAACGCTGACGAAACCGCTGCGGCCGGCAGCCGTGTGGGGCGTGAGTCCTGAGTATCCATGACTGTCATCCCGCCTCCTCCTTCCGAAGACGACGATTTCCAACTGGTCGAGCGCACGGTGGCGGGGGATCAGCGGGCTTACGAGTTATTGGTCATCAAGTACCAACGCCGCATCGAGCGGCTTATTGGTCGCTTGGTGCGCGACGCCGATCTCACCCAGGACATTGCCCAGGAGACATTCATCCGGGCTTACCGCGCGCTCCACCAGTTCCGGGGGGACGCGCAGTTCTACACGTGGCTCTACCGCATTGCCGTGAACACGGCGAAGAAGGCGCTGGTGGACATGCGGCGCAATCCGCTCGTCTTCGAGAATGCCCTGCGAGGCAATGAGGACGAGGAGGAAACTTCCCGCGCCGGGCACGAACCAATCAGCGACGAAACCCCCGAAACCATACTCGCTGCCCGAGAGATTGCGCAAGCCGTGAACGCGGCCCTGGAGGCCCTGTCCGACGAACTGCGCCAGGCTGTGAGCTTGCGTGAAATCGAAGGGCTGAGCTACGAGGAGATCGCGCTTGCCATGGATTGCCCCATTGGCACGGTGCGGTCCCGGATATTCCGGGCGCGTGAAGCCATTTCGGCCAAAGTGCGCCCCTTGCTCGAATACCAGTCGGGCAAACGGTGGTGAGGTGATGCAATGAGCAAGGCGGAAACAGGTATCAACGGGTTGGCAGGGGACGCCATGGTGGATGATGGGCATCGGCGCGAGTGCCTGTCTGCGCTGGCGGATGGGCGACTCGAAGGGGAAGAACTCGCGGCGACCCTGGCATTCGCGGCCGAGACCGGAGAGGGGCGAGCGACGTGGGCGCTCTACCACCTGGTGGGCGACGCGCTGCGCTCCGCGGATTTGGCGCGGCCCGCAAACCCTGCGTTCATGTCGCGGCTGCGCAATCGCTTGGCCCAAGAGGCGCCCCCTGCGCGGCCGCAGAATCCTGTGCAACTGGGCGTGCTGGCTCCTGCGCTGTCATCCGCAGCGAATGCCGCCGTTTTCCGCTGGAAGGTGCTCGCGGGCTGCGCGTCGCTGGCGGCGGCCGTGGCGATCGGCTGGGCCGCGCTCGTCAGTTGGCAGGGAGCGGGCGCATCCGGCGGCGCCCGGTTGGCGCTCGTGCCCGGGCGCGCAGCGTCCGTCCAGGAGGAACCCACCGTGGTGCAGGCCGATTCCCAGGGGCAGCAACTCATGGTGCGCGATCCACGCCTGGACGAATTGCTTGCCGCGCACAAGCAGTTTGGCAGCATGTCGGCATTGCAGATGCCCGCCGACTTCTTGCGCAATGCAACGTTTGAAACCTCCGGCCACTGAGGCGCCGAGAGAGAGGGGCGCACTCCTGGCTGATTGAGAGGTCTTGCGTGATGAACGCCGTGACAAGAGCCTGTGTGCAATCTTCTGCGGGGCTGCGCATGCTGCTGGCGGCCGCTGGCCTCGGTTTTTCCTCGCTCCTGGCGGCGGCCCCGCAGGCCGACAGCGCTGCGCGCTCCCCGGGTGAGCCAGCCCTCGTGTCAGCCGAGCGCGATATGGCGCAGTGGATCGAGCGCGTGCGCGGTGCCCCCTGCAACCGCTCGTATGCAGGCACCTTCGTCGTGCTGTCGGCCACCGGAGCGATGTCCAGCGCGCGCATCTGGCATGCCTGCGACGGGCAGCGGCAGATGGAACGGGTCGATGCCCTGAGCGGCACGCCGCGCACCGTTTTTCGGCGCAATGGCGAGGTGCGGACATTCCTGCCGCAGTCGCGGACCGTGCGCACCGACCGCCGGGAAGAATCCGGAAGGTTTCCCCGAGCCCCGGTGCCCAGCGGCACGTCGATCGCCCGGTTTTACGCGCCGCGCCTGGTGGGGCAGGAGCGGGTGGCGGGACTCGTCGCGGACGTGGTGTGGTTCAGGCCCCTGGACGCGTTGCGCTTTGGCTACCGCCTGTGGAGCGAGCGCGATACCGGCTTGCTCGTGAAACGGCAAACGCTGGGCGCGGACGGGCAGATCCTGGAGCAGGCAGCGTTTTCGGAACTGGATTTGAACGCCCTGGTTCGGGTGGATCAGATGGCGCGCTCGATGGACGCGATCGCGGGCTACCAGGTCGTTGCGCCGACGGCGGCGGTGCCAACCACCGCCGAGGCCGAGGGCTGGACACTGCGCCAGCCAGTCGCCGGGTTCGTTCCCGTCAGCTGCCGCCGGCACACCGTCTCTGCGACGGACGCTGCGCAAACCGCTTTGCAGTGTCTCTATTCCGATGGCCTGGCCTCCGTGTCCCTTTTCCTGGAGTCCTTTGATCCGCAGCAGCACCCGGCGCAGCCTCAGGTATTCAGCAGGGGCGCGACGCAGTTCCTGGCCCAGCGGGTACTGCCCGATGCATGGGTCACTGCCGTGGGCGAGGTCCCGCTGCAAACACTGCGTCTCTTCGTCGGGCAACTGGAGCGCGCGCGCTGAGCAGCATGCCCGATACGGCGCCAATGCGGTGTTTCGGCACAGTATGATCGGGCGCTTGCACGCAAGGTGCATGGAAAGGCATAAAAAAATTGCCCGGTGCGGGAACCATTTGGCGGCATACCCTTCACAGCTACACACCATGGATGCCCCCCATTTTTCACAACCCACGAAAGGTCGATGAATGCCGAAGTTCAATCGGAATGCGCTGCGCTCAGTTGCGTTCGCGTGCTTGTTTTCCGGGGTCGCGAGCGCAGTGCTCATGCCCCACGCCGCACTGGCTCAGCCGGCTACTGCGGTGCGTGGCCTGCCGGACTTCACGGATCTGGTGGACCAGGTGGGTCCGTCGGTGGTGAACATCCGCACGGCGGAAAAAGTCTCGACCCGTCCCAATGCCAACGGCATGGACGAGGAAATGCTCGAATTCTTCCGGCGCTTTGGCGTACCCATTCCGGGCATGCCGCGTCCATCGCGACCCCAGCAGCCGCAGCAGCAGGAAGAGGAGGTGCCGCGGGGCGTCGGATCGGGGTTCATCCTGACCCCGGACGGATTCCTGATGACCAATGCCCACGTGGTCGAGGGTGCCGACGAGGTCATCGTCACACTCGCGGACAAGCGCGAGTTCAAGGCCAAGATCATTGGCGCAGACAAGCGCACCGACGTGGCGGTGGTCAAAATCGATGCGACCGGCCTGCCTGCCGTGAAGGTCGGGGATGTGAGCCGCCTGCGCGTTGGCGAGTGGGTCATGGCGATTGGCTCGCCATTCGGCCTGGAGAGCACCGTGACCGCAGGCATCGTGAGCGCCAAGCAGCGGGAAACGGGCGATTACCTGCCATTCATCCAGACCGACGTCGCCATCAACCCGGGCAACTCCGGCGGGCCGCTGATCAATATGCGTGGCGAGGTCGTGGGCATCAACAGCCAGATCTATTCGCGTTCGGGCGGATTCATGGGCATTTCGTTCGCGATTCCCATGGACGAAGCGATCCGCGTGAGCGAGCAGCTGCGCACGTCGGGTCGTGTCACGCGCGGCCGCATCGGCGTACAGATCGGCCCCGTGACCCGGGACGTGGCAGAGTCGATCGGCCTGGGCAAGCCGCAGGGCGCGCTGATCTCGAGTGTGGAAGCCGGATCGCCCGCCGACAAGGCGGGAATGGAGGCGGGCGACATCATCACGCGCTTCGACGGCAAGCCCATCGAGAAGGTGGCGGACCTGCCGCGACTGGTCGGCAATACCAAGCCCGGCAGCAAGAGCACGGTGACGATATTCCGCCGCGGTGCTGCGCGGGATCTGAGCATCACCATTGCAGAAGTCGAGCCCGACAAACTTTCCGCCAAGGTGGTCGGACGCGTGGAAAAGCCCAAGGCCTCAGCCGCGGCGCAGCAAATCGGCTTGTCGGTTGCGGATTTGACCGAAGCGCAAAAGAAGGACCTCAAGCTCAAGGGCGGGGTGGTGGTGGCCAGCGCCGCGGACGCTGCCGCCCGTGCCGGTCTGCGCGAAGGGGACATCATCCTGTCCATCGCCAACACCGAGGTTTCGGGGGTCAAGGAATTTGAATCCGTGCTTGCCAAGGCGGACAAGAGCAAGCCCATCAACCTGCTGTACCGGCGCGGGGAATGGGCGCAGTACGCGCTGATCCGTCCCGGCCGTTGAATCGGGGCCATGCGGTGTGCAGGGGGATGGGGCGCGCATGACCCGATCCCCATTTTTCGATGAAAGAGGACGTCCGTGAACGATACCCAGAAGTTTGCTCGCCAGGTGTTCGACAGCCAGCCGTTCAGCCTCTTCATCGGTGCAGAATTGACCGCGTCGTCCAGCGACTCCGCCGAACTGACCCTGGTCATCAAAGACCATCACAAGCAGCAGCATGGCTACGCCCATGGAGGCGTCATCAGCTACTTGGCGGATAACGCCATCACCTTCGCGGGGGGATTGGCGCTCGGTGGCAATGCGCTGACCGTGGAGTTCAAGATCAACTACCTCCGGCCCGGCGTGGGTGACCGCCTCGTGGCCAGAGCGCAAACCCGGAGCACCGGCAAGCGGCTTGCGATCTGCCAATGCGAAGTCTTCGCTGTGGACTCGGGTGTCGAGAAACTCTGCGCCCTGGCCCAGGGGACGATTGTTCCCGCGAACTGACTGGCGACACAATATAGCGCATGAACTTGCGCAATATCCTGGTGCCGCTGGGCGCGGTGGGGCTGATTGGTTTTGGTTTCGCGACCTCTGGCTGGGCGGGGTGCTGGCCGTTGTCGGAGGGCTCGTCATGTGGGGCCTGCTGCATTTCACGCGGCTCGTGGGCGTGATGCACAGGGCCGCCCGCCGCCCCATCGGGTATGTGGGAAGCACCGTCATGCTCAATGCCCGGCTCGCCAAGGGCATGAATCTGATGCACGTGGTTGCGCTGACGCAGGCCCTGGGCGAGCAGTTGTCGGACGCGGACGCGCAACCGCAGCGCTACCGCTGGACCGACGGCAGCCAGTCGCACGTGACCTGCACGTTCCGCGACGGCAAGCTGGTGCAGTGGACCCTGTTCCGCCCCGAGGGCGGAGCAGAGCCCGACCCGAGCCCCGTAGAATCCCGCTCTGATAACCCACAACAAGCAAAGGATGCCCATGAGCCCCGTAGTTCCTTCGATGGCCGATCGTGATGGCAAGATTTGGATGGACGGGCAGATGCTCGACTGGCGCGACGCCAAGATCCATGTGCTGACCCACACCCTGCACTACGGTTGCGGTGCCTTCGAAGGACTGCGCGCCTACGACACGGTCAACGGCACGGCCATCTTCCGCCTGCAGGAGCATACCGAGCGCCTCTTCAACAGCGCCAAGATCCTGCGCATGCAGATCCCGTTCACCCACGACGAAGTGCACGCGGCGCAGCTGGCCGTGGTGCGCGCAAACAAGCTCCAGTCGTGCTACCTGCGCCCGCTGACCTGGATCGGCTCGCAAAAACTCGGCGTCTCCCCCAAGGGCAACCAGATCCACCTCATGGTGGCGGCCTGGGCCTGGGGCGCTTACCTGGGCGAGGAGGGCCTGCAACGCGGCATCCGCGTGAAAACCAGCAGCTACACGCGGCACCACGTGAACATCACGCTGACGCAGGCCAAGGCGGTGAGCAACTACACGAATTCCATCCTTGCGAACATGGAGGCGCTGGACGATGGCTACGACGAGGCGCTGCTGCTCGACAGCTGCGGCTTCGTGTCCGAAGGCGCGGGCGAGAACATCTTCATCGTCAAGAAAGGCGTGATCTACACGCCCGACCTGTCGGCCGGAGCGCTCAATGGCATCACGCGCGACACGGTGTTCCACATCGCCCGGGACCTGGGGCTGGACATCGTCCCAAAGCGCATCACGCGCGACGAGGTCTACATCGCCGACGAAGCCTTCTTCACCGGCACGGCGGCCGAGGTGACCCCGATCCGCGAACTCGATCGCATCGGAATCGGCAGCGGCAGCCGGGGCCCGATCACCGAAAAAATCCAGAGCGCATTCTTCGACATCGTCAACGGTCGCAATCCAAAATACGCCCACTGGCTCAGCAAGGTCTGACGCCATGGCGCAAACCATCGTCGAACTGTCTGCCCGGGAACTGAACGCGCAGGGCGGTGTTTTCTGCCCCCGCCCCGAGGCTGGAATGCCGCTGTGGAACAACCACCCCCGGGTGTATCTGGACCTTGCGCGCACGGGCCAGGCCCAGTGCCCTTACTGTGCAACGGTGTTCCGCCTGAAGGCGGGCGAGCCTGCGCAGTCAGGTCATTGACCGATGTCCGTCGTTGCCGACGGCGCGGCGCTGCCCACGTTGACCGTTGCAGTGCTGGCGCACAACGAGGCGCAGCGCATCGAAGCCTGCCTGCGCAGCGCCGCGTTTGCGGACCAACTCCTGGTCGTTGACAGCGGCAGCCAGGACGGCACCGTCGCCATGGCCCGTGGCCTGGGGGCCGAGGTCCATAGCTACCCCGACTGGCAGGGCTTCGCCGTGCAACGCAACCGCTTGCTCGCGCACGCGCGCGGCGACTATGTCTTCTTCCTCGACGCCGATGAAGTCATGACGCCAGCCTTTGCGCAGGAGTTGCAGGCCATCGTGCGCTCGGGCGAGCAGGCGGTGTGGAGCATCCGCTGGCGCATGCTGGCGTATGGGTGCGAACTGAAGTATTTCCGCTCGCAGTCGCAGATCGAACGCCTGTTCGTGCGTGCGCTGCTCAAGGAATACACCGGCGTGGTGCACGAGCAGGCCCGGCTCCACCCACTGCCCGGCGGCGGCGCCGTGCCGCGCCGCCGCATCCGGGAGCGGCTGCTGCACCATTCCCGCAGCACGGTGCGGGGCAGTCTGGAGAAGCTCACCCAGTACGCCATGCTCGGCGCCGCCAAGCGCGCCGAAATGGGCCAGCGCGGCGGCGTGCTGCGTGGCCTGGCGTCGGGAGGGGCCATGTTCCTGCGCCTGTACGTGTTCCGCCTGGGCTTTCTGTGCGGCGGGGCGGGGTTTCTGTACTGCCTGTTCGTGGCGCTGGAAGGCTTTCTGCGCTACGCCGCGCTGCGCTACGACCGCGACCACCTGACGGGCCGGGTGATCCGTTGATGCGCGCGCACCGTTGGTTCGGGCGCTGCGCGAACTGCGGCGCCTGCATGCTGCCCGGGCTGGCGCTGTGGCTGCCCTCGGGCTACTCCTTTGGCGCCGCCCTGCTGCTGCTCGCTGCCCTGGTCAGCGTCCCGGTGTGGTGCCGCCGCCGCGCGCCGCGCGCCGCATGCTGGCTGGCGGCCGCGTTCTGCGCAATGGCCGCGCTGTGGCTGCTGGATGTGGGCGTGGCCTGGGGCTGGGGCAGCCTGGATCGCCCCGCCAAGTACCTGCTGGTGCTGCCCTGCATCTTCTATCTGATGGCCTTCGCGCCCCGTGCCAGCTGGTTGTGGATGGGGGTTGCGCTGGGTTCCATCGGCAGCGGGCTGTTCGGGTTTTTCCAGACCCAGGTGCTGGACCTGCCGCGTGCCAACGGCTTTACCAACGCGATCCAGTACGGCAATCTGAGCATGCTGCTCGCGCTCATGAGCGGCTTGGTGCTCGGGGTGCAATGGCCGCGCTGGCTGCCGTGGCAGCGTCTGTTGCTGGTATCCGCAGTGCTGCTCGGCGGGGCCGGTTCCTTGCTTTCCCAGTCGCGCGGAGGCTGGCTGGCGCTCGCGCTGCTGCTGCCGGTGGGCGCATGGTTGCTGGTGCGCACCACCGGGCAGCGGTGGGTGTACGGGGGCCTGTGCGCCCTGGTGCTCGTGGCTGCGGCACTGACGCAACTGCCGGGCGTGAAGGAGCGCGTGGGCATAGCGCGCCAGGAGGTGCAGACCTACCAGGAGCGCGGCGAAAGCAGCAACTCCGTCGGGCAACGGCTGGCGCATTGGCGTCTGGCCTGGGAGATGGGCCGGGATCGGCCGTTCATCGGCTGGGGTCGGGCAGGCTACATGCAAGAGAAGGCGCGCCGCGTGGCGGCCGGGCTGGCGCCCCCCTCCGTGCTCGATTACGGCCATGCGCACAACGAATTCCTGGACCTGTTCGTCAAGCGGGGGCTCTTCGGTGTGCTGGTGCTGATGGGGTTCTACGGCGTACCGCTGGCGCTGTTCTGGCCCACGGCCGCGCGCATCCGGGATGCGGCGGGAAACATGGACAGGCAATCCCTGTCGCTGTGCCTCGCAGGGGTGCTGCTGCCGCTGTCGTACATCGGCTTCGGGCTCACGCAGGTCTTCCTGGCGCACAACAGCGGCAACGTCTTCTACCTCTTCATGTGCCCGCTGCTGCTGGCCGCCCTGCACCGGCGACAGGTCCGCAGGACGGGTGTCATTGCCTGAAAGTATCGGCACAAAATGAAAATTTTGCGTTTGGATGAATGACAGAGCATGAACCGTGTATATACTGCATGCTTCGCGAGGACTGTGCAGCGCATCCATGGTGAGAAAGACGAAGTTTTATGTGTCGTCATTTTTGGGCAAAAGCACGCTCCACGATCCCCTTTGACGACAGACTTTCGCAATGCACGTCCTGCTGGTGAACAACGCCCCGATTCCGGTCTACGGCTACGGCGGCACCGAGCGCGTCATCTGGGACCTGGGCAGGACGCTGGTGCAATTGGGCCACCGCGTGAGCTACTTGGTACCCCAAGGTTCGCACTGCGAATTTGGGCAGGTGCTGCTGATCCGGCCGGACGCGCCGTGGGACGGGCAGATTCCCGCCGACGTGGACATCGCGCATTTCCAGTTCCACCCGCGCACCGGGGTCGAGCGGCCGCATCTGATGACCGAGCATGGCAACGCGCGCAAGCTGCGGCCGCTGCCGCTGAACACGGTGTTCCTCTCGCGCAACCATGCGGCGCGCCATGGTTCCACCGAATTCGTCTACAACGGGCTGGACTGGGACAGCTACGGCCCGGTGGACTTCGACTGCCCGCGCCCGCGCCATCACTTCCTGGGCAAGGCCGCATGGGGCGTGAAGAACGTGCGCGGGGCGATCCGCGTGGCCAGGTTCGCCGGAGTGGACCTGGACGTGCTCGGCGGCACGCGCATCAGCTTTCGCCGCGGTTTTCGCTGGACGCTGTCGCGCAGCGTGCACTTTCATGGCATGGTGGGCGGCGCCAGGAAGACGCTCCTGCTGAATATGTCGCGCGGGCTGATCCTTCCGGTGCGCTGGCATGAGCCGTTCGGGCTGGCCGTCATCGAAAGCCTGTATTTTGGCTGCCCGGTGTTTTCCACGCCCTACGGCTCCCTGCCCGAACTGGTCCCGCTGCACTGCGGTGTGCTGTCGGCGCAGGCCCGGGTGCTCGCCGAGGCCGTGCGCGACAACCGCTTCGACCCCCGCGCGTGCCACGCGCACGTGCTCGAGCATTTCGGGGCCCGGCGCATGGCGCGCGACTACCTGCGTCTGTACGAGCGCGTGCTCGCGGGCGAGAGCATCCACACGCGGCATCCCGTGATCCAGGATCCGGCGCGCGCCCTGCCCTGGATGGACTGAACTCAGCCGCTCGGGTGCAGCGGCAGGCGCAGGACGAAGCAGGCGCCACCGCCTGCGTGGGCCTCGCAGTGCACGGCGCCGCTGTGGCGCGTGGCGATCGAGCGCACCAGGGCCAGGCCCAGACCCACGCCGCCCTCGCGCTCGCTCGTGCCCGGCAGGCGGTAGAAGGGCTCGAAGATGCGGCCGCGCTGGTTCGCGGGAACGCCCGGGCCCCGGTCGCACACGCGCACTTCGGCGTAGTCCGGATGGCGCTGGAGCACCACGGTGATCGGGCCGGTGCTGTAGCGGCGCGCGTTCTCCAGCAGGTTGCGCAGCGCCCGACGCAGCAGCTTGGCGATGCCGCGTACTTCCAGCGGGTCGGCTGCGTCCAGGCGGGCGTCCACGCGCGCGCATTCCTCGGCCGTCAGGCCGATCAGGTCCACGGGTTCCATGGTGCCCACGTCGGCCTCGCGCGCGTTCAGGCGGCTGGTCAGCAGGATTTCGTCGACCAACTGATCGAGTTCGGAAATGCTGCGCAGGATCTCCTCGCGCAACGCGGGCGAAGGCCGCTCGCCGCCCATCAGTTCCAGACCGATGCGCATGCGGGTCAGGGGTGAGCGCAACTCATGCGAGGCGTTGGCGAGCAGCGATTTGTGCGCTGCGATGAGCGTTTCCACGCGCTCGGCCGCGGCATTGAACTGGTGCGCGAGGTCTGCGACCTCGTCGCGTCCCTGCTCGGACACGCGCACGGACAGGTCCCCTTCGCCGAACTTCTGCACGCTGCGCTGCAATGCCTCGAGCCGCAGCGTCAGGCGGCGGATCACGGGATACACCCCCACGGCCATGAGCAGGCTGACGAATCCCAGCGGCCACAGGAAATCGAAGGAGTGCGTCCAGAAAGCGGCGGGGCTCCGGTTCGGCGCGCCGGGCCGGTCACCGTGCTCGCTGCGCGGGGCTATTTGCAGCGTGAAAGACTGGCCCGTGTCCGACTCGATGCGGAATGCGACGTCCTCTCCCGGCGCGCCGGGCAGGCGTGTCGCCTGACCGCGCAGCAGCAACTCGCCCGCAGGGTCGCGCAGCAGCACTTCGCGCGCCGGGGGAACGAAGGGCTGCGCGTTGCGCGCAATGCGCCAGCAAACCAAGCCCGCGGCGGCCAGCATGAGCAGCGCCATGCTGCCGACCATGGCAAGCCAGATGCGCAGGTACAGGCGGCGCGAAAAGAGGGTGAAGGGGTTGGGCAGTGGCATGGCTTGAACGGATTTCCCCAATGATGCCCCGGCCGGTAAATAGCTGCACGCAGTGCACCCGACGCTTTCGTGCCCGGGGCAGCAGTTCAGGCCCCTTTGCGCGCCTTGCCATGAGCGCCAAGATATCAACTACTAACGCCCGCGCAGGAACAGCGCGTCCAACTCTTTCAGTGTCAGCTGCCGCCAAGTGGGGCGGCCATGATTGCACTGGTCGGAGCGGTCGGTGCCTTCCATCTGGCGCAGCAAGGCGTTCATTTCGTCGAGGGTCAGGCGCCGGTT
>NZ_AFAL01000105.1 GCF_000193225.1 Verminephrobacter aporrectodeae subsp. tuberculatae At4
CACGCGCGCCAATGCGCCGAGAACCCGCAGCTCAACCCCTGCATCTTCGAGTTCGTGTACCTGGCGCGGCCCGACTCGGTGCTCGACGGCATCTCGGTCTACCAGGCGCGCCTGAACCTGGGCGAGACCCTGGCCAAGCGCGTGGTGTCCACGGTGCCGCCGAACGAAATCGACGTCGTCATCCCGATCCCCGAGTCGAGCCGCCCCAGCGCCACGCAGCTTGCGCATCTGCTGGGAATCCCCTACCGCGAAGGCTTTGTCAAGAACCGCTACGTGGGCCGCACCTTCATCATGCCCGGGCAGGGCGTGCGCAAGAAATCCGTGCGCCAGAAGCTCAACGTGATCGCCAGCGAATTCAAGGGCCGCAACGTGCTGTTGGTCGATGACTCGATCGTGCGCGGCACCACGAGCCGCGAGATCGTGCAAATGGCGCGCGATGCCGGCGCGCGCAAGGTGTACCTGGCGAGCGCCGCGCCCCCGGTGCGCTATCCCAACGTGTACGGCATCGACATGCCGACCAGCAGCGAACTCGTCGCGCATGGCCGCACGGTCGAAGAGATTCGCCAGCTCATCGGCTGCGACGCGCTCATCTACCAGGACGTGGGCGGAATGAAGAAGGCCGTGGGCGCGCTGAACCGCAGCATTGCCGGGTTTGACGCATCCTGCTTCGACGGCGTCTACGTCACCGGCGACATCACGGCGCAGGACATCGCCAGCCTGAATGAAGGGCGGATCGGCGTCGAGACGGGCGAGGAGGACTATTCCCGCCTGGCGCTGGCAAACGCGCAGGAAGTGCAACAAGAGGCTTGAAGCGCCGCATTCGCATGGCCCCCGCAGGGCGGTGGCGCCACGAACGCCCTTGGGCAAAATGAATCCTGAAACCGGCCGGCTCCGAAAGGCAGGCCGCCTGCACCATCGGTTTGACATGACTGAAACCACCTCATCCAGCGCGGGCCGCGTGCGCACCCGCTTCGCTCCCTCGCCCACGGGATTCATCCACCTGGGCAACGTCCGTTCAGCGCTCTACCCCTGGGCGTTTGCCCGCGCCACGGGCGGGGACTTCATCCTGCGCATCGAAGACACGGATGTGCAGCGCTCCAGCCAGGCGGCCGTGGACGTCATTCTGGACGGCCTGCAGTGGCTGGGAATGGTGCCGGACGAAGGCCCGTTCTACCAGATGCAGCGCATGGACCGCTACCGGGCCGCGCTCGCGGATCTCCAGGCCGCAGGCCATGTGTACCCCTGCTACATGGGCGTGGAAGAACTCGACGCGCTGCGCGCAAGGCAGTTGGCGGACAAAGAGAAGCCGCGCTACGACGGAACCTGGCGCCCCGAGGACGGCAAGAGCCTGCCGCCCGTTCCCGCTGGCGTGCAGCCCGTGCTGCGCTTCAGGAACCCGCAAGGCGGCGTGGTGGCGTGGGACGACAAGGTCAAGGGCCGCGTCGAGATCCGCAACGACGAACTCGACGACCTCGTGATTGCGCGCCCCGACGGCACCCCCACCTACAACTTCTGCGTGGTGGTCGACGACATCGACATGCGCATCACCCACGTGATCCGCGGCGACGACCATGTGAACAACACGCCGCGCCAGATCAACATCTTTCGCGCACTGGGCAAGGAGCCGCCGGTGTACGCCCACCTGCCCACGGTGCTCGATGAGCACGGCGAAAAGATGAGCAAGCGCAATGGCGCCAAGCCCGTGACGCACTACCGCGACGAAGGCTATCTGCCCGATGCGCTGCTGAACTACCTGGCGCGCCTGGGTTGGAGCCACGGTGACGACGAGATCTTCAGCCGAGAGCAACTCCTGTGCTGGTTCGACCTCGATCACCTGGGCCGCAGCGCAGCGCAGTTCGACGAGGCCAAACTGCGCTGGGTCAACGCCCAGCATCTCAAGGCCATGGCCGACGATGCGCTGGCCGCGCTGCTTGCACCGCAGTTGCAGCAGCAGGGGGTTTCGGCGCAGGCGCTGACCGACGGCCGACTCCCCCGGATCTGCG
>NZ_AFAL01000104.1 GCF_000193225.1 Verminephrobacter aporrectodeae subsp. tuberculatae At4
CATCTCGTGTTGTCTCCAGTTCGCTCTCGGTGCGCAGTGTTGCCCGCAGGACGCGGGCGTTGAAGCGGCTGGGGCAAGGACACAAGATAAAGATTCTTGCGTTTGTGCTGCGGGAGGCTGGCCCGTCCCCCTCGCCGCGGGCATGCTGCGCCTGGACGCGGTGCAGCGCGGCGTCAGGCCGGCATGTCACTCCGGTACCTGCGGTGGAAGTCGTGGCGCCCCATGCGCGAAACATGCCCTCTGGCACCCGCTCGACGCGGGTCTGCCATGGAACCGAAGCAGGGTCAGGGAAAACCACTCGGACGGGACGCCGCGGAAATGCTCTCCGGGATCGCCGACGTGGGGCGCTATCCATGCCAAGAGTGCAACGGCGTTGGCCGTTGCGTGAAATTGGCTCCTCGACCTGGGCTCGAACCAGGGACCTACGGATTAACAGTCCGGCGCTCTACCGACTGAGCTATCGAGGAATGAGAGGCGAAATTATATACGTGTCCCACAGCGCGGCGGCGCCGCTCGCGCGCGAACGCGCATGCCGCTTGGCGAACCGTCCGGGCGCACGCCGCCGCTGCGGGATGGGACGGCGCCATGGGTCGATAGAATGCGGGGCCAATTTCCACGCCAAATCATCCCTTGGGAACATGAAGGCTCTGACAACTCACGCTCACGCAAGCGATGGCATAGCCGCCACGGATGCCGAAGGGAACCACGGGGGTGGCGCGGATCCTGCGCTGCATTGGTATTTCCACCCGATCACCAACAGCCGCGCCCACATGGAGGCCGTGGAGCAGATCGTGTACGCCATCCTCTCGGGGGCGTATTCGGTCGGTGAACGCCTGCCGGGTATCGAGCAGTTGGCGCAGGCGATGAACGTCAGCAAGCCCGTGATCGGCGAAGCGCTGAAGGTGCTCACCCGCTCAAAGACGCTGCGGGTGCAGCGCGGCAGCAGCGGCGGCCTGTTTGTCCTGACGGACCGGATCAAGGAGAGTCTTGTCGCGTTGAGCGGGCAGATGAACCGCCTGAGCCTGAGCGAAATCGTCGAAGCGCGGCAACCGATCGAGTTGCAACTCGCGCTGCTCGCGGGCGAACGCGCGACGCCCGCCGATTTCGCCGCCATGCAGGCGTGCGTCGACAACCTGCGCAAACACAGCGACGGCGACCTGATGCTGCGCATGCGCTTCGACCATCTGTTTCACTACAGCGTCGGCCGCGCCGCCCGCAGCCGCGCCCTGGCGTACTACCAGTACCAGATTCTCGAGCAACTGTTCGCGCTGCTGCAGGATTACTTCCTGTACCGCGAGGACCCGAACCTGGTCGTCGAACTGCACGAGCGCACGCTGGCGGCCATCCGCAGCCGCGAGCCTGCGACCATCCGCAGGGCCATCGCGGAACACATGCAGCCGCTCGAGGAAGCGGTCGCGGCGATGTCCGCCCCGCTGCCGCAAACGGCCCCGGCCTGAATCCGCTGCGTGCGCGTCATTACGTGGCCGCCGCGAGCGTGGCTGCGAGCAGGACGTCGGCGCCGGCGGCGATGTCCTCGTCGCTTGCGTATTCGCTTTCGTTGTGGCTGATTCCCTTCAGGCAGGGGATGAAGATCATCGCCGTGGGCGCCACCCTGGCGATGTTCAGCGCGTCGTGCCCGGCGCGGCTGGGCAGGTCCAGGCAGGGGTAGCCGTGCATCCTGGCGGCCGCGCGGATATGTTCGCGCAGCGTGGGGGCAAAGACGATGGGCGCATAGCTCCAGTACGGCTCGAACTGCACCGACAGCCCGAGCCTGGTGGCAATCTGCGCAAAGCGCTCCTGGAGTTGCGCCTGCAGGGCGTCCAGACTGGCTGCGTCGGGGTGGCGCAGGTCCAGCACCAGGTCCACCCGGCCGGGAACGATGCTGTGCGAATCCGATGGCACGGACAGCCGGCCGACGGTCACGCGCGCATCGGGAGACTGCGCGAGGCCGACCTCCTGCGCGGCAAGCACCATCTGCGCGGCGCCCACCAGCGCGTCGCGGCGCAGTTGCATGGGCAGCGGGCCGGCGTGCACGTTCTCGCCAAGGACGCTGACGCGCGTGTCCCGGATCCCGACAAAGCCGCTGACCACGCCAATGGTGGCGCGGGCCTGCTCGAGAACGACGCCCTGCTCGATATGCAACTCGATATAGCTGCTGATCGGAAAGCCCGCCGCGTGCGCGCCGGCGTAGCCGATGCGCTCGAGTTCGCTGGCGACGCTCAGTCCCGCGCTGTCCTGCCGGGACAGCGCGTACTCGAGGGCATGCGCGCCGGCAAAGACACCCGAGGCAAGCAGGGGCGGCTGGAAGCGCGCGCCCTCTTCATTCGTCCAGTTCACCAAGTCGATCGGGAGATGCGTCGCGATTCCATGGTCGTCCAGGGTCCGCATCACCTCCAGCGCGGCGACCACGCCGACCGCGCCGTCAAAGCGCCCGGCCATGGGCTGGCTGTCGAGATGGCTGCCGATCAGCACGGGGGGATCGCCCTCGCTGCGGCCGGCGCGGCGCGCGTACATGCTGCCGATGCGGTCCACCCGCACCGGGTAGCCGGCCTGCGTGCACCAGGCGCACAGCAGATCCCGCGCTTGTTTGTCCGCGTCGCCGAGCGCGAGCCGGTGGAGCCCCCCGCGCGGGGTCGCACCGACTGCGGAAATCGTCTCCATCGCCTGCTTCAGGCGCGCACGATTGACTTGGATGGCCTGCATGGGGTCTCTCTCCTGAAGTTTCCGGAAAATGCCCGCGTTGTCACCTTGGCCTGCCCTGCGTTCTTTCAGGTGCGCAGCAGGTCGGTGATGTGCGGCAGCAGCTGCGGCCCTTCTTCCAGCCCGAAACCGGGGGCCTGGGTCGGCGCTACGCATCCGTCGGCGACGCGGCACCCGGGGGCATAGCCGCCGAACGGCGCGAACACGCCGGGGTAGGCTTCCGAGCCACCGAGCCCGAGGCCGACGACGACGTGCAAGGCGAGCATGTGGCCGCCGTGTGGGTGCAGTTCCTTGCGCGAATAGCCGTGCTTCTCCAGCGCGCCGATCATGCGCACGAATTCGCTCAGCCCGTAGCCCAGGCCGGGGTCCATCTGGAAGTAGTCCAGTCCCCTGCGCATGCCGCCGAAGCGCGCCAGGTTTTCCACGTCGGGCGCAGAGAACAGGTTTTCTCCGGTCGCCAGGCGGTGCGGGTAGGCCGCAGCGAGTTCGCTCATCAGGGCATAGTCGAGCGGGTCACCGGGCTCCTCGTACCAGCGCAGCCCGAAATCCTGCATGGCGCGGCCGTAGGCGATGGCGCTTGCGGTATCGAAGCGGCCGTTGGCGTCCACCGCCAGATGCGCGGGCTCGCGCACCACCTTCAGAACGGCTTCGATCCGCGCCATATCCTGCGCCAGCGGGGCGCCGCCGATTTTCATCTTGAAGCGCACGTAGCCCAGATCCTGGTAGCGCCGCATCTCGTCCTGCAGGCGGTCGATCCCATCCTCCGGATAGTAGTAGCCCCCGGCCGCGTAGACCGGCATCGCCGCCACGGGCTGCACGCCGAAATGCTGTGCGATGAGCTGCCAGGCGGGGATTCCGAGCAGCTTGGCGTTCAGATCCCAGACCGCCAGTTCGATCGCCGCGGCCGCGTGCGCCCGATCGCCATGTCCCCCGGGCTTTTCGTTGCGCAAGATGCTGGCCAACACCTTTTCGGGAGCAAACAGGCGGCCATCGTCGCTCAGCAGGCTGCCGGGCGCGGCCGCCTGCAGGCGCGGGATGAAGCGGCTGCGCAGCAGGCCGCTTTGGTCAAAGCGGCCAATGGAGTCGAATGCCAGCCCGGTGACCGGCTTGCCCTCGCGCACGACGTCGCTCACGAGGGCCACCAGGGAAACCGTGTGTTCGGCGAAATTGACCACCGCATTTTTTATGTTCGCCTGCAGCGGGATGGCCCGCTCGCGAACTTCGACGATGCGCATTTCCGGTCCTCTCCATCAGATGGCTCAGATCGCCTCGAGCGCCTGTCCGAGCGCCTTCACCCCGGAGACGATGTCCGCCTCGCTGACTACCAGCGGCGGGTAGAAATGCGCGCCGAGCAGCGCGCCATCGCGCGAGATGCGCACGAGCAGGCCGTGGTCGTAGGCCAGCTTGCGTACCTTGCGCACCGTGGCGTCGGGGTCGGCCTGGTCGGAGATGTCGGCCAACGTGCTGGACAGCAGGCCGATCACGCACAGGTGGCGCACGCGCGGCACGCCAGCCTGCATGCGCTCGAGTTCGCGGCGCAGCACGGCCTGCATGCGCGCGGCGTGCGCGACCAGGCCGTCGCGCTCCGTGATGTCGAGGACTGCCATCGCCGCCTCGCAGGCCACGGGATGGCCGGCGTAGGTGTTCAGATGCAGCAGCGGCGAGTCCTTGAAGACCTCCTCGACGCGCCGCGAAACCGCCACCGCGCCCATGGGCACGTAGCCCGACGTGAGGCCCTTGGCGTAGGTGACGATATCGCCGCGCACGCCGAAATGCTCGGCGCCGAACATCTTGCCGGTGCGCCCGAAGCCGCAGACCACCTCGTCGATGATGAGCAGGATTCCGTGGTGGTCGCAGAACTTGCGCAGCCGGGTGAAATATTCCGGATGCGGCACCTTCACCGCCTGCGGGATCGCCACCGGCTCGGCAATGATTGCCGCCACCGTGGCGGGCCCCTCGTTTTCCACCGTGCGGCTGAATGCGTCGAAACAGGCCATGGAGCAGGCATCGCTCGGGCCGCACTGTCCGCAGCGCCCCGGCGAGGGCTGCGCCCCCTGGATGAAGCCCTCGGGCAGGGGGCCGAAGCCCTCCTTGAAAGCGGCCACGCCGGTCGCAGCCGCCGCAGCGTATGTGGATCCATGGTACGAGCCGACGCGCGACAGAATCTTCACCCGCTGCGGCTGACCGCGGCGGCGATGGTACTGGCGCGCGATCTTGAACGCGAGCTCGTTCGATTCGCTGCCGCTGTTGGTGAACGAGAAGATCGGGTCGTCGCAGAGGACCATGCCGGCCAGCCGCTGCGCGAGCGCCACGGCGTAGGGGTGCGAGATGCCGCCGTCGAGCGCGATGAACTCGAGCCGCTTGATCTGGCGGGCGATGCGCTCGGCCACCTCGGCGCTGCCGTGGCCGATCTGGCAGGCGCCCAGGTGCGTTCCCGCGTCCAGCAGCCTGTGCCCGGCCTCGTCGTACACATAGGCGCCTTCCGCGCGCAGGATGCTTTTCGGGTAGGTGTGCGGGTATTCGCGTTCGAGCTGGGTGAAGTCGGCCAGGAAATGCCGCAGGCTGTGCCTGGCACGGTCCCGGAGGCTGGGCTGGCAGTCGGTGGCGGGGGTTTTCATCGGGGGGTTTCCTTTGCTGTTTTTCGGATGTTGGCGCGCCGGCGAGCGTCACGCGCGCATGACGAAGGGGTCCTGGACCTCGTCGCTGAGCTCGCACCAAACGCTCTTGGTCTGCAGGTAGGCGTCCAGCGCCTCGATGCCGTTCTGGCGCCCGATGCCGCTCGCCTTGTAGCCGCCGAACGGCGAGTTGAAGGCCATTGCGCGGTACATGTTCACCCAGACCGTTCCCGCCTCCAGGCGATGGGCGACGCGGTGCGCGCGCCGGATGTTCAGCGACCACACCCCGGCAGCGAGGCCGAAGCCGGTGCCGTTGGCCAGCGCGATGGCCTCTTCCTCGTCGTCGAAGGGGATCACCGACAGCACCGGGCCGAAGACTTCGTTCTGCGCGATGAAGCTCTGTGGCTTCACGCCGCTCAGGATGGTCGGCGTGTAGAAGTAGCCGCCGGGCAGGCCGGGCACCGCGGCGCGGCAGCCCCCGTGAACCACGCAGGCGCCCTCCTCGATCGCACGGCGCACCATGGACTCGTTCTTCGCCAATTGCGCGCGGGTGGCCACCGGCCCCATTTGCGTGTCCGCCTCCAGCGGGTTGCCGATGCGGATGCCGCGCGCGCGTTCGGCCAGTTCGTTCAGCATCCGGTCGTGCAGACTGCGGTGGATGAAGGCGCGCGATCCGGCGACGCAGGTCTGTCCCGCAGCGGCAAAGATTCCGGCCAGCAGGCCGGCGCGGGCCTGCTGCGGATCGGCATCGTCGAAGACGATGTTCGCCGACTTGCCGCCGAGTTCCAGGGTGACGTGGGCCAGCCGCCTGGCCGCACGCACGCCGACCTCGCGGCCGGCCTCGACCCCGCCGGTGAAGGCGATCTTGGCAATGTCGGGATGCTCGACCAGCGCCTGCGCGGTGGCGCGGCCGCCCGTGACCACATTCAGCACCCCGGGCGGGAAGCCGACCTTTTCCGCCAGCTTGACCGCTTCGATGATCGACGCCGAGGTCACTTCCGAAGGTTTGATCACCACGCAGTTGCCGGCCGCAAGGGCGGGAGCGACCGCCATGACGGTAAGAAACAGGGGCGAGTTCCACGGCATGATGGCGCCGACGACGCCCAAGGGCTCGCGCCGGGTGTAGTTGAGCACCGAGGCCCGTTCGAGCGGAATCACCCGGCCCTCGATCTTGTCGGCCAGCCCGCCGTAGTAGTACAGCCAGTCCGGCACGATGCGCGCCTGCAGCACCATCTCGTTGAGCAGCTTGCCGTTTTGCGTGGTCTCGATCCGGCCGATGCGCTCGGCGCTCTGCCCGATGGCGTCGGCCCACAGCATCATCAGCCGCCCGCGCCGGGTCGCTGACAGACTGCGCCAAGCCGGCCCTTCGAAAGCCGCTTTCGCGGCCGTGGCAGCCTGCGCGACGGCGGCTGCGTCACCTTCGGCAAACCGGGCCCAGGGCTCGCCCGTGGTCGGGTTGCAGGACGTGAACCGGGCACCCGAGGGCGCGCATTGCACGCTCTCGCCGGCGATCCAGTGGCCGTATTCGATCATCTGTCCGGTGGTGCTGGCGTGCATGTTTTTGGCTGGGAATTGGTTCATGTTCATGGAGAGGGGGGTGGGGGATGAGGCGTCAGTCGCGGCGCAGCGCGGCGCGGTGGCCCGCCTTGTCGCAGGGGGCCAGAGAGAGCGTGATGGCCGCGCCGGCGGCCGCCGCCATGAGGTAGAAACTCGGTGCCAGCGGGTTTTGCGTGCTGTCGATCAGGTAGGTGGCGATGTAGGGCGCCGTGCCACCGAACAGCATGACCGAGGCGTTGTAGCCAATGGAAATCGAACTGGCCCGCACGCTCGTCGGGAACA
>NZ_AFAL01000103.1 GCF_000193225.1 Verminephrobacter aporrectodeae subsp. tuberculatae At4
GCGCTCGCGGGCCCACTCGACGGTCCATTCGATGCAGTTGTTCAAGGACTCGAGCGTGCTCGCCGAGCACCACAGGCGCTCTTCCTGAAACTGCTGCATCTGGTAGATGAAGCCCTGCCCCTCGGCGCCGATGCGGTAGCGCTGCGGCACGCGCACCGCGTCGAAATGGATCAGCCCCGTGTCGCTGCTGTGCATGCCGATCTTGCGGATCTTGCGCGCCAGTTCCACGCCCGGCGTCAGGCTGCCGCCCGGTCCGTCGCGCAGTGGCACCAGCACCAGGCTCTTGTTCTTGTGCGCGGGGCCGTCGCCGGTGTTCACGAGCATGCACATCCAGTCGGCCTGCAGGCCGTTGGTGATCCACATTTTCTGACCGCTGATCAGGTAGTCGTCGCCGTCCTTGCGCGCCGTGCTCCTGATTCCCGACACGTCGCTGCCCGCAGCGGGCTCGCTCACCCCGATGCAGCCCACCATGTCGCCAGCAATCGCCGGGGCCAGGAACTGCTGGCGCAGCGCATCGCTGCCGTAGCGCGCGAGCGCCGGGGTGCACATGTCGGTCTGCACGCCGATCGCCATGGGCACGCCGCCGCAGTGGATATGGCCCAGCGTCTCGGCCATGGCCAGGCTGTAGGAGTAGTCCAGCCCCGCGCCGCCGCAGGACTCGGGCTTGCACAGGCCCAGCAGGCCGAGGCGGCCGAGCTTTTTGAACAGCGCGTGCGCGGGAAACGTCTCGGCCGCCTCCCAGTCGTCCACGTGGGGGTTGATCTCCTCGTCGATGAAGCGCTTGAGGGTCTTTTGTATTTCGCGGTGCTCGTGCGTGAACTGCATGCTGTTGTCTCCGTGGGGGCTGCGTTGCCTGGGCGGGGGCGAGGGAACTACATGCGCGCCACGCCGAACTGCATGCACCGGGGCGCGCGCGCATCGCCCTCGGCGCAGGTGGCCAGGCAGAACGCGAGCACGGCGCGCGTCTCGCGCGGGTCGATCACGCCGTCGTCGAGCAGCAGGCCGCTGGTATGGAACGCGTCGGCCTGGGACTCGAACATGCTCACGATCGCGTCGAACCGGTCCTGGGACTCCCGAGAATCCGGGGAGTTGGCGTCGGCGCCGGGCGGGAGGCCCTTGCGCGCGCGCGCCGCCCGGGTGATGGTCTGCATGGTGCGCGCGGCCTGTTCGCCGCCCATGACGGCGGTCCTCGCGCCGGGCCAGCTGAACAGAAAGCGCGGCGCGTAGCCGCGCCCGCACATGCCGTAGTTTCCCGCGCCGAAGCTCGCGCCGCACTGGATGGTGATCTGCGCCACCGTGGCATTCGCCACGGCCTGGATCATCTTGCTACCGTGCTTGATCATTCCGCCCTGCTCGCTGTCGCGGCCGACCATGAAGCCCGTGGTGTTTTGCAGGTAGACGATGGGCTGGCCCAGCTGGCACATCCACTGGATGAAGTGCGTGGCCTTGTTTGCGCCCGCCACGTCGATGGCGCCGTTGTTGCTGATCAGCCCCACGGGCCGCCCGGCGATGCGCGCCTGCACGCACAGGGTGGCGGCGCCATGGCGGGCCTTGAATTCAAGCAGCTGCGATCCGTCGACGATGCGCGCGATGATCTCGCGCATGTCCACGGGCTGGCGCAGGTCGTCGGGCATGAGGGTCAGCAGATCGTCGGCGGCGAGCAGGGGTTCGGTGCCTTGCGCGCCATCGCCTGGCACGCCCGCAGCCCCCCAGTCCGTGGCCGCGAGCACGGCGCGCGCCAGGCCGATGGCTTCGCGGTCGTCCCGCGCCAGGTACTCGCCCAGGCCCGATACGGCGGTGTGCATCTCGGCGCCGCCCAGTTCCTCCTCGGTGGCGATCTCGCCCGTGGCGGCCTGCAGCAGCGGTGGCCCGGCCAGAAAAGCGTGCGCACGGTGCTGGACCATGATGACCACGTCCGACAACCCCGGCAGGTAGGCGCCGCCCGCCGTACCCGAGCCGTGCAGCAGCGTGATCACCGGAATCCCCGCCGCCGACAGGCGCGCGAGGTTGCGAAACAGGCTGCCGCCGCGCACGAATTCCTCGACCCGGTAGTGCATGAGGTTGGCGCCCGCGCTCTCCACCAGGTGCACGAAGGGCAGGCGGTTCTGGAGCGCGATCTCCTGCACGCGCAGGAGCTTTTCCAGCCCCATGGGCTGGATCGCCCCGGCCTCGATCCCCGAGTCGCTGGCCACGACCATGCAGCGCACGCCCGAGACAAAGCTGATTCCCGCGATCATGCCGCCGCCGGGAACCGATTTCTGCGTGTCCGG
>NZ_AFAL01000102.1 GCF_000193225.1 Verminephrobacter aporrectodeae subsp. tuberculatae At4
CGAGCCGCTCGCTGGCGACGCCCGAGCTGCGCGCGAGCAGCACCACGTCGGGCCTGAGCGCCACGATGGCCTCGATGCTCGGGTCGAGCCCGCCGCCCAGCTTGGGCAGCCTGCCGGTTTCGGCCTCGGGCCAGTTGGAATCGCGGTCCACGCCCACGAGGCGCTGGCACTGCCCCAGCGCGCACACGCTCTCGGTCAGCGAGGGCAGCAGGCTCACGACGCGCTGCGGCGCGCGCGGCAAGCGCAGCACGCGGCCCCGGTCGTCCCCGACGTGCACCGGCTGCGCCAGCCCGGCCATGGGCAGGCCCGGCAGCACCAGGATCGCCAGCGCCCAAAGGACGCGGCGCGCGGGGGACGGATTCATCGGCAAGGGTCTTTCAGGGTCAGGGGCAGCCCGGCCACCATCAGGGTGACGCGCGGGCAGATCTGCGCCAGTTGCTGGTTCAGTGTACCCAGCGCGTCAACGAAGGCACGCACCGCGCGGCCCAGCGGTATCACGCCCAGGCCGATCTCGTTGCCCACCAGAACGACGGGCCCGGGGGCTTTGCGGATGGCTTCCAGAAACAGGACGCGTTGCTTTTCCCAATCCAGCGCGAGCGCCTGCCTTTGCGGCGAATCCATCGCGTCCAGTCCGATCGGCATGCTCCAGTGGCTGAGCCAGAGCGTGACGCAGTCCACCACGAGCAGGGTTTGCGCGCCGCCGTGCCGCAGCAGCGCGGCGGCAAGGTCATGCGGCTCCTGCACGGTCCCGAGGCCCGGGACGCGTTCGGCGCGCTCGCGCTGGTGGCGCGCGATGCGCTCGCGCATCTCGTCGTCGCCGGGCTCGGCGGTGGCTATCAGCAGCGCGCGGTGCGCACCGCTGAGAGCCAACCAGTCGCATGCCAGTTGCTCGGCGCGACGCGACTTGCCGCTCTTTTGCCCGCCCACAATGAGCTCGGTGGTAGCGGAAAGCGCAGAGGCCGGATTCATCGAGGCGCCCATTTCAAGCCCACATACAGACTGCGGCCGGGCGTGGCGTAGCCGCGCGCCAGTTCGTAGTTCTTGTTGGCCAGGTTGTCGATGCGCGCCAGCAGCTGGTAGTCGCGCGCCACGCGGGTCTGCGCGTACAGGTTGAGCAGCGCGTAGCCCCCGAGCCGGTTGGCGTTCGCCGCGTCATCGAAGCGCTGGCCCGAGGCCTGCGCCTCGGCGCCCACGGTCCAGTCGGCGACGCGCGTGTCGGCGCCCACCGTGGCGTGGCGTCTGGCCCGGCGCGGGGCCTGCTTGCCCGTGTCCAGGTTGCGCGGATTTTGCAGGTCCAGCGAAGCGTGCAGTTGCACCCCCGACAGCGCGTGCGCGCCGGCAAGGGTCAGCCCCGTGGATTGCGCGCGCGCGATGTTCGCGTAGCAGCCATAGCTCGACGCGCAGGCGCCCGCCGCGCCGAACGCAATCAGGTCGCTGAACCGGTTGCGGTAGGCCAGCACCGAGAAGCTGCTGCGGCCCCGGGCGTAGCGCAGACCCAGTTCGGCGTTGCGGCTGCTCTCGGGTTGCAGCGTGGCGACACCGTATTTGCTGAAACGCTGGTACAGGGTCGGCGCCCGGAAAGCCGTCCCCACCGAGGCGCTGGCGCGCCAGTCCGCGGTGAACGCGTAGCCATACGCCGCACTGCCCGTGTCCTTGGCGCCGAATTCGCTGTCGGCGTCGTGGCGCAGATTCAGCTGCACGGTGTGGCGCCCGGAGATCAGGCCATAGCCCAGCGCCAGCGCGTCCTGCGCGCGGCTGCGGTCGATGGGGGCGTTTTGCAGCGCGTCTTCGCGGCGCTCGAGCGCGGCGCTGAAGCGGTGCGCGCCCAGGCGGTAGTCGTTCTGCCAGAGGTAGCCGCGCAGCCCGGTCTCGGTGCGGTAGGGCGAGGGCGTGGTCGCGTAGCGGCTGAGCGCGTCGGTGACCGACAGGCGCGTTGCGTAGGCCTGCGACCATTGCGCCGCCCAGGTCAGCCCCGCCGTGCGCAGGCGTTGCAGGCTGCGGTCATCGACCGGGCGGGCGGCGTCGTGGCCGTAATCGTCGTAGCCCGCATTCAGGTAGCTGGCGAGCCAGCTGGTGTCGATGCGGTGGCGCTCGTCGATGCGCCAACCGAGCCGCGCATGGCCCGAGGCCAGGCGATGCGCGTCCCGGTCCGGGTTGTGCGTGCCGCGGGTCTGGACGTCGAAACCCGCGCTGCTCTCGCGCGCCAGCCCGAGCGAATAGTCCAGCGCGCCGCCCTGCCCGGCGCTGCCGCTGACGCCGGCCTCGACCTTGCGCGTGGCCCGGCTGCCCAGGCCGATTCCCGCGTACGGCCTGGCGGGGCCTTCCCCCTTGCGGGTGAAAAGCTGGATCACCCCGCCGATGGCGTCCGATCCATAGACCGCCGCGGCCGGGCCGCGCAGCACCTCGATGCGCTCGATCTGCGCCAGCGGGATCTGCTCCCATTGCGCCCCGCCCGTGGACTGCGAATCGACCCGCACCCCGTCGATGTAGACCGCCGCATGGCGCGATTCGGCGCCGCGCAGGAAGACGCTGGCGCTATTGCCGACCCCGCCGTTGCGCGCCATCTCCACGCCCGGCAGGCGCGCGAGCAGATCGACCAGACCCGCGGCGCCGCTGCGCTCCATGGTTTCGCGGTCCACGACGGACAGGTCGGCCACCAGGTCGGACAGGGGCTGCTCGGCGCGCGTGGCGGTGACCACGGTCTCTTGCAGCGCGGGCGTCGCGGACTCCTGCGCATGCGCCATATGGCCGCAGACAAGGGAAAGAACGGCCAGCGCACCCGGGCGCAGGCACAGCGGCGCGGCACGGCACGCATGAGGGGTATGGAGATGCATGGGGATCGAAGGACAAGCGAACAACCCGCGCCGGCACCCCGCCAGCGTTGTGGGCGATACGGCTGCGCATGGACGCCCATGCACGAACCACCTCGTTGGCCGGTATCCGGGCTGGCGGAACACCCCCCAATGCCTTCCCATGCACTTGTTCAAGGCGCGCAGTGGCGTATGGATGGAGAGAGAATCGGCTGATTCGTCCGCTGACCGTTGCGGGGGCAGCGCAGGCCCGGCGCGCCATGGTTGACGGCACCCCTCCCTGCTTCCCGTTGAACTGCGGCATGTGAACCACGCCGCGGGCACCAACGGGCGGCATTCTAAGCCAGCGTCGTAACTTGCCCAAAGCGGTTCTTGCACGGAGCTCCGTTTGCGCAAATAGTACGCGCGGCGCCGGCCATGGCCCGCAGCGATGGGGCTGATTAGTTACGCTCATTCATGTACCGCAATCCTAAAATTGCGCGCTGTATGGCACCCGCATCCCCCATTGACCAGATTGCCGAACGCGTCGAGCGCCTGCTGCTGCGCCACGCGCAATTGCAACGCGCGAACGCGCTGCTGACCGAGCAGGTGACCGCGCTGACGCAGGAACGGGACTCGCTGAGAGCGCGCCTGAGCGCGGCGCGCGCGCGCATCGACGCGCTGCTCGAGCGCCTGCCCGCAACGAGAGAAACCCCATGAAGCAGGTCGAGGTGCAGATCCTGCAGCAAAGCTATCTGCTGAGCTGCACCGAGGGCCGGGAAACCCGCCTGCGCGACGCCGCCGCGCGCGTCGATGCCGCCATGACGCGCATCCGCGACGCAGGCAAGGTCCGGACCCGCGAACGCATCGCCGTGCTCGCCGCAGTGAACCTGGCGTTCGACCTCGCGGACCGCGAGGCCGCCGCGCCGGCCGCAGGCGCGCGCGCGGCCGATCTGCCCGAAGGCGCCGACCCGCGTCTGCACACGCTGGTGCGGCGCCTGGACCAGGCCCTGGGCGACGACGCCCAGTTGTTTTGATCCAAGACAAGACAAGCGGGGCGTGATCCCCGTTTCAGGCGCTGCGCCAGCGCCTACAATGGCAGCGTCTGCGAGGCTGTCGGGTCCTATATTTCCTTGAACCAATGCTCAATGAGCACGGGCTTGGTATATTGCCCGGTGGGCGTGATCATCTCGCGTCAGATGAACCCAACACCGGGCTGCCCTCGCCCACCTGGACCCCCGGTTCAGGATGAGGGTCCGGCGGCATTCGCAGACACCTTCCCCTCCCCCCTTCCCGTCACCGCGTCCCGCCACGGCCGGGTGCACCGCCCTCATCTGCCCCATGCCGGACCTCCTCCTGATCGTTGAACTCGGCGTCCTGGGCCTTGCCACGGGCTTTCTCGCGGGCCTGCTGGGAATCGGCGGCGGCATGCTGCTCGTGCCGTTCATGACGTACATCCTGGGCGCGCAAAAAGTGGCCCCCGACCTGGCGGTGAAGATGGCGATTGCGACCTCGATGGCGACCATCGTGTTCACGTCGATCTCCAGCGTGCGGGCGCACCAGCGGCGCGGCGCGGTGCGCTGGGACATCGCCCGACGCCTCGCCCCGGGCATCGTTGCCGGGGGCTTTCTCGCCAGCCTGGGCGTTTTCGCGCTGCTCAAGGGCGCGTTCCTGGCGATCTTTTTCGCGCTCTTCGTGGGCTTCTCGGCCACGCAGATGTTCCTGGACAGGAAGCCCGCACCCACGCGGCAGATGCCGGGCAACGCCGGGCAGTTGGGCGCAGGCGGGGCGATCGGGTTTCTCTCGGGGCTGGTCGGAGCCGGCGGCGGCTTCGTGAGCGTGCCCTTCATGACCTGGTGCAACGTTCCCATGCACAACGCCGTAGCCACCAGCGCCGCGCTCGGATTTCCGATTGCACTGGCAAATGGCCTGGGCTATGCGATCAGCGGACAGGGCGTGCACGGATTGCCCGCGGCGTCTCTGGGCTATATCTGGCTGCCCGCCCTGGCGGTCATCGCCACCTGCAGCGTGCTCACCGCCCCCCTGGGCGCGAAGGCCGCGCACGGCCTGCCCGTGAAACGGCTCAAGCGGGTGTTCGCGTCCCTGCTGTTCACCCTGGCGGCGTACATGCTCTTCAAGGGGATCGCTGCGGCCGGATAAATCCCCTCCGGGGGGACGCGCGCTACCATCGCGCTTCCGATTCGTCCCTCCGCCCAGCTGCCATGCGCCAGAACACCGCCGCCCCTGCCCACGCCCTGCCCGTGATCGCCTTTATCGGCGGCGGCAATATGGCCAGCGCCATCATTGGCGGCTTGATCGACCAAGGCCAGCAGGCCAGCCAGATCGAGGTGCTCGAACCCGGAGCCGAAGCGCGCGAGGCCCTGCGCAGCACGCATGGCGTCGAGCCCCTGCCCGAGGCCGGCGCGGCGCTGGAGCGCGCGCAGGTCGTGGTTTGGGCGGTCAAACCGCAGGTCTTCAGGGACGCCGCTGCGCAGGCCGGGGCGCATGTCCGGCAGGCCCTGCATCTGAGCGTGGCGGCCGGCATCCGCTGCGACAGCATCGTCCGGTGGCTGGGCTGCGAGCGGGTGGCGCGCGCCATGCCGAACACGCCGGCGTTGGTGCGCAAGGGCATGAGCGCGCTGTACGCCCGCCCCGCCGTAAGTGCCGCCGAGCGCCAGAGCGTCGAAGCCATCATGGCCTGCACCGGCGAGTTCCTGTGGGTGGAAAACGAAAAGCAGCTCGACGCCGTCACCGCGCTCTCGGGTTCGGGCCCGGCCTACGTGTTTTACTTTCTCGAAGCCATGGTCCGCGCCGGTGTCGG
>NZ_AFAL01000101.1 GCF_000193225.1 Verminephrobacter aporrectodeae subsp. tuberculatae At4
GCAGCGCCGCGCTCAGGGCCCCCGCGAGCGTGCCGAAGGCATTCAGCGCCAGATCGAGGTTCGACGGGACGCGCTGCGGCAGGTAGATCTGCAGGAACTCCATGCTCAGCGACAGCAGCGCGCCCGCGAGCGCGGACCAGCGCACCGCCGCACGCCCCCGGCCCGAACGCAGCAGCGTCAGCACCAACAAAAAGCCCAGCGGGGCATAGCCCGCGACGTTGATCGCCAGGTCGAACCCCGTCCAGTACGCCGGGGGCAGCGGAGCCAGCAGGAACACCAGAGGGTCTATGCCCTGCGCACGCCAGCCCTCAAAGGGGTAGAGGCTGGCAAAAACGATGAGCGCTGCGTAGATCAGCGCCAGCGGCCAGGCGGAGGTCTTGTGCATGGGTCTTCCTGCGCACAGGTAGCGGACGGGCAGCGCGCAGTGTCAGAACGGTTTCACCACCGCGAGCAGCACCGCGGCGAGCAGCAGCAGCACGGGCACTTCGTTGAAGCAGCGCAACCACCGGGGGCTGCGGCGGCTGCTGCCGTCGGCCAGTTTGCGCAAGAGGACGCCGCAGGCGTGGTGGTAGCCGATCACGAGCAGCACCACGGCAAGCTTGGCGTGCATCCAGCCATTGCCCGGGCCACGGCCGATGCCGTAGCCCAGCCAAAGCCAGGCCCCCAGCGCCAGCGCGGGAACGGACAGCAGCGTGGTAAAGCGCAGGAGTTTGCGCGCCATCAGCAGCAGACGCGCGCGCTCGGCGACCGATCCCGGGGCGACCAGCGCCAGATTCACGAAGATGCGGGGCAGGTAGAAGAGGCCGGCAAACCAGCTGGCCACGAAGACGATGTGCAAGGCTTTGATCCAGAGCATGGCCGCAGTTTACGTGCCTTGCAGCCGGCGACCCTCCCGAAGAGCTGACGCCCTGCGGTCCGTGGGCGCCGTTCGCTGGTACGATGCCCGGGCCCCTGTCGAGTCAACCTTCCCCAGCCAATATGCTCCCTCCCCCGCCGGACCAAGGCACGCCTGTTTCCGTGAAGATCCGTGAGCGGCTCGTTGCGGCGCGCAAGCGCTTTCACGCCAACGACAATATTGCCGAGTTCATCGAGCCCGGTGAGTTGGAGCGTTTGCTCGACGAGGTTGAGCGCAAGATGGAGGGCGTGCTCGACAGCATGGTCATCAACACCCGGGACGACCACAACACGCACAACACCGCGCGCCGCATGGCCAGGATGTACCTCAACGAGGTGTTCAAGGGCCGCTACGTGGTGCAGCCGCGCATCACCGAGTTCCCGAACGCCGAGCACCTCAACGAGCTCATGATCGTGGGGCCGCTGGCCGTGCGCAGCACCTGCAGCCACCACTTCTGTCCCGTGATCGGCAAGATATGGATCGGCGTGATGCCCAACGAGCACACCAACGTGATCGGCCTGTCCAAGTACGCGCGGCTCGTGGACTGGATCATGGGCCGGCCCCAGATCCAGGAAGAAGCCGTGGTGCAGCTGGCCGACCTGATCATGGAGAAAACCCAGCCCGACGGCCTGGCCATCGTGATGGAGGCCAGCCACTTTTGCATGTCCTGGCGCGGTGTGCGCGACATGGACAGCAAGATGATCAACTCGGTGATGCGCGGCGTGTTCCTCAAGGACAGCGCGCTGCGCCGTGAATTCCTCTCGCTCATTCCTGGAAGGAACTGACCATGTTGGTCCGCCTGCTCTACGCCAGCCGCGCGGTCGATACCTCGCCCGCAGCCATCGAAGCCATCCTCACCCAGTCACGACAGCACAACCCGGGCTGCGGAATCACCGGGGTGCTCTGCTACGGCGGCGGGGTCTTTCTGCAAGCCATCGAGGGCGGTCGCTGTGCAGTGAGCGATCTGTACGGTCATATCCAGCGCGACCCGCGCCACAAGGACGTGGAACTGCTGCATTACGAAGAGATCACCGAGCGCCGCTTCGGCGGCTGGACCATGGGGCAGGTGAACCTCTCCAAGATCAACTATTCCATCTTGCTCAAATATTCCGAGAAGCCGGAGCTCGACCCCTATGCGATGTCGGGCAGGATGTCGTTTGCGCTGCTCGAAGAGCTCATGGCCACGGCGTCGATCATCGGCCGCGCCTGAACAGGCTTGGGCGCGGTCGGCAGTGCGCAGATGGAAATGTCCGAACCCTCTGCGATCGATCCGCGCATGGAGCGCGCCGCGCGTGCGCTGTGGCCCCGGCAGCCGCTGAGGCTCGAGAACGCCACGGGCGGTCTGTTCAACCGGGTGGTGCGGGTGGAGTCCTCGCTGGGTACCAAGTACCTGAAGCGCTTGACGGACACCGCGAGCTCGGACGGCTTTCCGCCGCTGCCCACCAGCGCGGCGCAGCGCTGCCTGGTCGCATCGCGTTGGCATGACCTCGCGCTGCGCGCCAGCGCGCGCGAATCGGCGGTGGGCGTGCCCGCATTGCTGGCCGTGCTGGCCGACGACGACCTGATCGCGATGGACCAGGCGCAGGGCGATCCGCTGTACGACATGCTGCGCGTCGGTAGCCGCGGGGCCGAAGGTCCGCTTCCTCGCGTCATGGCCTGGCTGGCGGTGCTTCATGCGTTGCCGCTGGAGCCTCGCGGCTTGCTGCTGGAAGCGAGTGCTCCGTTCAAGGCGTTCAAGGTCGATCTGCAATACACGCGCTTGCTCGCAGAAATGCCGGCGTCCCTGCATGCGTCTGCGCAGGGGTTCATCGGGGAGTACCTGCGAGCGGACGCGCAAGCGGTACACGGGGATCTGAACTCGCGCAATGTGCTGGTTGCCGCGAACGGGGTGTCGGTGATCGACTTTGAGCAGGGACATTTCGGAGAGGGGCTCTACGACGTGGCCTATCTGCTCAGCGAGTACGTCATCCGCGACCTGCGCGCCGGGACCGATCCCGAAGCGTCCATCCACAGCGCCTGGAATGCGTACTGCGGCGCCTGCGCGGCCCCGGCGGACTCCTCGGCGCAGCGACGACTCCGGGTGCATACCGCGTTCCAGACGCTCTACCGCCTCGCAGGACCCAGTCGCACGGTGTGGACCGGCCATCTCGATGATGCAGCGGGGCAGGCCGTGCGCCGCTGGAGTTTGGGCGCGCTCGCGCAAGGGCTGCAATGAACGCGCGCAGCCGTATTGGCCGCTGGCTCCCAGGCTAGCCGCCAGCATTCGCCGCGGCGGCCGCGGGGGCGGAGGAATTCCCCGGAAGCGGCGCACCACACGCTGGAAGATCAGCGAGTTCGGGATTTGCAGCCAGGCGCCGCTGTGCGGAGGCGCGTGCTCTTCCAGTATGGTGTAGAGCAGATTGATGTCCACCACGCGCCCGATGGCGCCGACCTTTTCGGCGGTGTCCAGCACCTCGATGTAGTCGCCCACGCGGTACGGCCGCATGGTGAAGATCAGTAGCGCGCAAAACAGGTTCGACAGCACGCTCCACGCGGCAAAGAACGCCACCGCGCCCACGGTGGCAAAGCCGGTGAGCGCCGTCCACAGCGCCGTGGCCGACACGCCCATGCGCTCGAGCACGAGCACCATCGCGCCGGCAACGATGATCCAGCGGATCAGGCCATTGATCGGGGACAGCAGTTCGCCGGGCAACTGCCAGCGCGTGCCCGCGCGGCGGACCAGGCGGCGCAACAGGTATTGCAGCAGCCAGGCGATGAACAGGATCAGCAGGATCTGCGCACCGGGGACGATGACTTCGAGCCAGTCCTGCACCCAATCGGGCAGGTGGGTTTGCCAGAGTTGCATGCGGGAAGTGACCATGAAGGGGGGATGGCTCGCGGTCTGGGGCGGTCGGGACCGGAGGGCTCTCAGGACTCCCTGCGCAGCGCGGGGAACAGGATCACGTCGCGGATCGCGGGGCTGTCGGTGAGCAGCATCATGAGGCGGTCGATGCCCACGCCGCAACCCCCCGTGGGGGGCATTCCGTATTCCAGCGCGCGCACGAAGTCATGGTCAAAAAACATGGCCTCGTCGTCGCCGCCGTCCTTCGCGGCGACCTGGGCGTGAAAGCGTGCGGCCTGGTCTTCGGCGTCGTTGAGTTCGCTGAAGCCGTTGCTCAATTCGCGGCCGGTGATGTAGAGCTCGAACCGCTCCGTGACCTCGGGGCGCGCGTCGTTGGCGCGCGCCAGCGGCGAGATCTCGGTGGGGTGCTCGACGATGAAGGTCGGCTGCCACAGCTTGTCTTCCACCGTCTCCTGGAAGTACAGCACCTGCAGGCTGGCGAGGCTGCGCGCAGACAGCCGGTCTTTTTCCTGCGTCAGGCCGAGCTTCTTGAGCGCGCTGACGAGCCAGGCGGCGTCGTCCACGTGCGCGCCGGCCTCGGTGTACTGGAAGATGGCCTCGCGGATGCTCAGGCGTGCGAACGGCTGCGCCAGATCCACGGCGCGGCCCTGGTAGTTCAGTTGCAGCGCGCCCGTGGCCTGGAGCGCCATTTCCCGGACCAGCGTTTCGGTGAAGTCCATCACGTCCAGGTAGTTCCAGTACGCCGCGTAGAACTCGAGCATGGTGAACTCGGGGTTGTGGCGCACCGAGATGCCTTCGTTGCGAAAGCTGCGGTTGATCTCGAACACGCGCTCGAAGCCGCCCACGATCAGGCGCTTGAGGTACAGCTCGGGCGCAATGCGCAGGTACATCTGCTGTTCGAGCGCGTTGTGCTGCGTCACGAAGGGCCTGGCGTTGGCCCCGCCGGGGATCGGGTGCAGCATCGGCGTCTCGACTTCCAGAAAGCCGTGGCGCACCATGAATTCGCGCAGGCCGCTCACGGTCTTGCTGCGCGCGGTGAAACGCGTGCGCGCCTGCTCGTCGGTGATCAGGTCCACATAGCGCTGGCGGTATTTCTGCTCCTGGTTCGCCAGGCCATGGAATTTGTCGGGCAGGGGGCGCAGGCTCTTGGTCAGCAGACGCAGCTGGGTCGTCTTGACGGACAGCTCGCCCGTGCGGGTCTTCATCAGCGTGCCCTGCGCGCCCACGATGTCGCCCAGATCCCAGTGCTTGAAGGCGGCGTACAAATCATCGCCCACGGCGTCGCGCGTGACGTACAGCTGGATGCGCCCGCCGGCTTCGCCCAGCGAGCCATCTTGCAGGGTGACGAAGCTGGCCTTGCCCATGACGCGCTTGAGCATCACGCGGCCCGCGACGCTGACGTCCACGGGTTCGGCCTGCAGGGCCTCGGCCGTGGCCGCGCCATGCGCCAGGTGCAGTTGCGCGGCCTGGTGCGCGGGTTTGAAATGGTTCGGAAAGGCCACGCCGCCGCCGCCGGCCTGCACGGCGCGCAGGGCGCGGAGCTTCTCACGGCGCTCGGCGATGAGCTGGTTTTCGTCCTGGAGGGCGGCGGGGGTGTTGGCGTTGTCTGGCATGGAGGGCCGCCGGCAGATAGTGGGCGATGGGCGTTGGGATGCGTTGTTTCGGGCCGAAGCCTGCGATTCTAGTTTTTTGCGGCCGCCGCATGCGCGCGCGGAGTTCGTCCTTCACCGAGCCTCGATAATCTTGCCGCATGTTTCTCCAAGCCGGCCTGCTCTCGTTGACGCTGCTGCTCGCCAGCCGGGTGCTCGGCGTGTTGCGCGAGACGGCGCTGGCCGCCGCATTCGGCAGCTCTGCAATGGCCGACGTGCTCATCGTCATGCTGACCCTGCCGGATTGGTTGTCCGGCGTGCTGGCGAGCGGGGCCTTGGCCTATGTGCTCCTGCCGCGCTGGGCGCAAGAGACCGCGGGGCAGCAGCAGGCAACGCAGAACCGGGTCGCCTGGCGCCTGCTGTGGGGGGCGCTCGTGCTCGCCGCGCTGATGTGCGCTGCGCGGATTCCGCTCGGCGCGCTGCTGCTGCCGGGGGTGGCGCCTGCGCTACAGGGTGCGGTCAGCGCGGCGCTGGTCTGGAGCGCCCTGGCGCTGCCCGCAGCCATGCTCGCGGGCCTCTGGGCCGCACGCTTGCAGCATGAGCGCGATTTCGTCGGCCTCTACGGCGCGAACCTCGTCGTCAACGGCGTGCTCATCGGCGCGCTGGTTTTCCTCGCCGGGCGCGCGGCGGACCAGGCCGCCGGGCAGACGCTGGGCGCCGCCCTGGTGGCCGCGGTGCTCCTGAGGCTGCTTTGGCAGGGCTGGCGCCTGCGCGCGCGCGCCGG
>NZ_AFAL01000100.1 GCF_000193225.1 Verminephrobacter aporrectodeae subsp. tuberculatae At4
TTTTCACAACGTCCCCTCGTTCGTCATGCACCAGGCCAGGCCCGTCGATGTGGCGGGCATGGGCACACTCACCCTGGACGTTGCCTATGGCGGGATGATCTACGCCATCGTCGATGCAGCGGCCGCAGGGTTCTCACTGGATCGCAGCGAGGCGCGGGACCTGGTGCAGGCCGGTGAACGGATCAAGCGCGCGGCGGCCGAGCAGCTGCCGTCGGTCCATCCACAGAACCCGGAGATCCACACCATCAACCAGACGCTGTTTGCCGGACCGGTTTGCACGCTCGACGGGGTGAAGACTTCCAGGAACGCCGTCGTCGTTTCGCCCGGCCGCCTGGATCGGAGTCCTTGCGGTACCGGCAGTTCCGCGCGCATGGCCCTGATGCACGCGCGCGGCGAACTGTCCATGGGGGAGGCGTTTCTTCATCGCTCCCTGCTGGATACGGAATTTCGCTGCCGCTTCGACCGGGTGACCGAAGTGGGCGGCCAGCCAGCGATCATTCCAACGGTCAGTGGCCGTGCCTGGCTGACTGGCGTGTCGTACTACGGGGCCGATCCGGAAGATCCGTTTCCCGAAGGGTATCGGCTCAACGACACATGGTTCGCCGGCTGAACCGCGCGCGCGGCTCAGGCGCCAGCGCTGAACAGGGGCGCCGCGAGCCGGGAGGGGTCCACGTCGATTCCCAGCCCGGGGCCCGTCGGGGCGCTGCCAGAGCCGTCTTGGCTGCGCGGCTGATACCCGGCGACGTGTTCGCGGGTCCAGTCGTTCATGAAGGACACGGTGAGCAAGGAGCGCGCGCGCGTGGAGGCCGCCAAGTGGGCGGACGCGGCGGACACCACGTCGCCGCCCCAGGTATCCTCGATCGTGACCTGCACCCCCAACTCCTGGCACAGGTCGCGCATGAGCTTGGCCCGGGTCAGCCCCCCCACCTTCGAGACCTTCAGGTTCTTGCGCCAGCGCCCCCCTCGCGAACCGCGCGAATCAGCGTCGGGACGTCGTTGACGACCTCGTCGTACACCATGGGAAGGGTGCTGTGCTTGCGGACCTCGATGCATTCCTCCATGGGCGGGGCAGGGCTGTTCGAGGTAGAGCCGGGGGAGTCCTTCCATCGCGCGTGCGGCGATGAGCGCGTCGTTCAGCCGCCAGCCGCAATTGGCATCGGCCACCACCAGGTCCTCGGGCCCCGTCGCGGCGATGATCTGTTGTGCCCGTACCGCGCGCGCGGCTCAAGCGCCAGCGCTGAACAGGGGCGCTGCGAGCCGGGAGGGGTCCACGTCGATTCCCAGCCCGGGGCCCGTCGGGGCGCTGCCAGAGCCGTCTTGGCTGCGCGGCTGATACCCGGCGACGTGCTCGCGGGTCCAGTCGTTCATGAAGGACACGGTGAGCAAGGAGCGCGCGCGCGTGGAGGCCGCCAAGTGGGCGGACGCGGCAGACACCACGTCGCCGCCCCAGGTATCCTCGATCGTGACCTGCACCCCCAACTCCTGGCACAGGTCGCGCATGAGCTTGGCCCGGGTCAGCCCCCCCACCTTCGAGACCTTCAGGTTCATTTTGCGCCAGCGCCCCCTTCCGCGAACCGCGCGAATCAGCGTCGGGACGTCGTTGACGACCTCGTCGTACACCATGGGAAGGGTGCTGTGCTTGCGGACCTCGATGCATTCCTCCATGGTGGGGCAGGGCTGTTCGAGGTAGAGCCGGGGGAGTCCTTCCATCGCGCGTGCGGCGATGAGCGCGTCATTCAGCCGCCAGCCGCAATTGGCATCGGCCACCACCAGGTCCTCGGGTCCCGTCGCGGCAATGATCTGCTGTGCCCGCATGCCGTCGAGGGTCGGATCGCCACCCACTTTGAGTTGAAAGCGGTGAATGCCCTGCGCACGGCGCGCGAGAACGTACTGCGTCATCTCCTCCGGACTGCCGAGCGGAACCGCAAAATACAGCGGGAAGCGGTCCTGGCGGACGCCGCCCAGCAGGGTCGCGACGCTGACCCCCCAAGCTTTCCCGGTGAGGTCCCAGCACGCCACGTCCAGCGGGCTCTTCGCGTAAGCGTAGCCAACGAGGGCCGCGTCCATGGCGTCGTTGACCGCCGACAGATCCGTCGGATCGACGCCGATCAGCGCCGGCGCCAGAAGTTGCAATGCCGCGCGTGCGCCCCCTGCGTGGGCCGGCAGATAGGTCGAGCCCAGCGGGCAGACCTCGCCCCAGCCTTCCAGGCCGTCGTCCGCCACCACGCGGACAAGCGTCGAGGCCAGCGTGCTGACGTTTCGGCCACCCGACATGGTGTAGACGCCATGCACGTAGCTCAGATCAAAGTGGTAGACGTCGATCCTCGTGATCTTCATTTCGTGTTTCCGGCAAAAGGGCTGTCGGCACAACAGCAGGGTGGCTGCCATTCTAGCTTGGTAAGCATTTGATATCTCATGAATATGTTGTAAATATACTGATGGTGCACGCGCCACGTTGTTATGCTCGCCGGGCCACGCCTCCATGTCCTCACCGCATGCCCACCAGATCGACCCCTGCAGCCAAAGCCCCCAAGCGCAGAACGGCGGATATCGCCTACGACGCAGTCGAGACCATGCTCTCGACGCTGGAACTCGAGCCGGGCAGCCCGGTGAACGAGGCCGACCTTGCGCATCGGACGGGCCTTGGACGCACCCCCGTGCGCGAGGCGCTCTTGCGCATGATTTCGATCGGGCTGATCGTCCAGCAGCCCCGGCGCGGCCTGCTCGTCTCGAACATCGACCTGGGCGATCACCTGGACCTGATTCAGACCCGGCGGGTGCTCGAAGACCTGATTGCCAAATGCTCGGCGCGGCGCGCGTCCGCCATGCAGCGCAAGGAGATCGTGCGCTGCGCGGAAAAGATGATGAAGGCGGCCGAACGCGGGAATCTGCACGAGTTCATGCGGGGCGACCAGGAACTGGATCTGGTGAATCACAGCGCCTGCCACAACAAGTCGGCAGTCAAGAGCGTCATCCCCCTGGTCGTCCAGTGCCGCAGGTTCTGGTACGCCTATCAGCATGAAGGCGACATCATCGAGGGCGCGCGGGCCCATATGGAACTGGCAGAGGGTATCGCCACCGGAGACGAAGCCGCCGCAGCAACCGGCGCGAACCGGCTGCTCGATTATCTGGAGGCTTTTGCGCGGCGCGTGATCGACCGCTAAGTCCCGGATCCGCCGCGGCGTCGCTCAGTCGGCCAGCGCAAGAATCTCCTCGTAGAGCGCACGCGGCACCGACACACCCTGCGCAAGGCTGCGCGCACGGGCCTCGAAGCGGCGCTGCGAGGGCAGGCGCGCGCCCTGCCGGGTGATCGCCTGGAACAACTGCTCGGCCCGTTGCTGCTGCGCCGTGGCGTCGCCGCCGGACAGGCGCGCCGGGTCGAAGGCCAGGACCAACTCGCCATGGCAGGGGATCGCGCCCGCGCCCGCGTCGAAGGCCCGCGATTCCAGGCTGATCCAGTCGCCGATCAGCGCGCCGGCCATCAATTCGACCATGGCCGACAGCGCCGACCCCTTGTGCCCGCCGAATGCCAGCATCGCACCCTGCGCCACCGCCAGCGGGTCGGTGCTGGGCTGGCCGTCGGAATCGACGCCGCAGCCTGGCGGCAGCGGCGTGCCGTGGCGCCGATGCAATTCCAGGTCGCCGCGGGCGATGGCGCTGGTGGCGAAATCGAAGACAAAGGGGTGCGGCCCCGGACGGGGCCAGCCAAAGGCGATTGGATTCGTGCCGAACACCGGCGCATGGCCCCCGGCCGGAGCGACCCAGGCATGGCTGGGCGTGAGCGCCAGCGCGGCCAGCCCCTGCGCGGTAATGGCCTCGACCTCGGGCCAGAGCGCGGAAAAATGAAAGCAGTGCTGCAGGACCAGGGCGCCGACGCCGTGCTCGCGCGTGCTGGCCACGAGCGCGGGCAGGCCCCGCTCAAAGGCCAGCGGCGAGAAACCGTAGCGCGCGTCAACCCGGACCACCGCGCCCGAGGCGGCGGCCAGCACGGGCTCCGCGCGCGGATCGACCCGAGCGCAGCCAAGGGTATGGGCGCAGGACAGGATGCGGTACACGCCATGCGACGGGCATGCATCGCGCTGCCCGGCCACCACGGTGCGCGCCATGGCCTCGGCGTGGGCTGGCGACAGCCCCAGGCGCAGGAAGACGCGGCCCGCCAGGGCCAGCAGGTCTTCGACGGGCAGGCGAACGGTTTCGTCGGGGACGGGCGGCGCTGTGCGCATGGCCGGGCCTGGGCGCAAGGCGCTTAGTCGATCGAGCGGTACTGGGCCGGGCGGGTGGCCAGGGCCTTGCTCACCACCGAGGTGACGAACGCGCGCTCTGCGCCGATCAGCGGCATGCGCGGCAGGCGCATGTGCTCGCTGCCCACGCCCACGAGCGCATCGATCAGCTTGAGGTTCTGCACCAGCTTGTTCGACACGTCCAGATGCAGCATCGGCGTCATCCATTGGTAGAGCGTGCGCGCCTGCGTCCATTGGCCCGACTGCATCAACTCATACAGCGCCACGGTCTCGCGGGGGAAGGCGCAGCCCACGCCGGCGAGCAGTCCGTCGCAGCCGAGCGCCAGGGCTTCATACGCCAGATCGTCAACGCCGCAGAACAGCTGGTAGCGGTCGCCCACCATGTTGCGCAGGTCGGTGATGCGCCGGACGTCGCCGCAGCTCTCCTTGATCGCGGCAATCCATGCGCAGTCCGCGAGCGCCAGCATGTGCTCGGGTCGAAGGTCCACCCGGTAGGCGACGGGGTTGTTGTAGACCATCACGGGCTTTTGCGCGGCCTGCGCCATGGCGCGCACATTCGCCATGGCCTCGCGGGAGTCGGCCACGTAGATGACCGAAGGCATCACCATGAACCCCGCGACCCCGAGCTTGTTGGCGCCGTCGATGTAGCGCAGGGCCTCCCGCGTGCGGCTCTCGGAAACGTTGGCCAGCACCGGAACGCGCCCGGCGCTCGCGTCCAGCGCAATCCGGGCGACCTGAAGCTTTTCTTCCAGCGAAAGCGTGCTCGCCTCACCCAAGGAGCCGCAGGTCACGAGGCCATGGATGCCGTTCCTGATCTGAAAATCGATGTGCCGTGCCGTGCCTTCGGCGTCTATGCTTTCGTCCGGGTTGAACTTGGTGGTGATGGCCGGGAAGATGCCCTTCCAGCGGGGGGTGTTCATGGGAGTGCTCCTGGGAATCAAACAGCGGCACGGAGGTCCCGCAGGTTGGCTAATATCTTACCAACATGTTGAAAATATTTTGTAAGAATGCTGCGCGAGGGCCTGGTGCCGCGGTTCGACCGGCGCGAGGCACGGGGAGCGCACAGTGAACCACGATCCGAAAAAGTTGCAGGCGCCGGTGATGTGCGCGGTGCCCGATCCGAACGCAATCCACTTCAGGCCGATGTTCGGCGGCGTGATGGCCTATGCGAACGGCAAGCCGTTCGCGTCGCTGTCCAACGTCGGCCTGGCGATCAAGCTCGATGCGGCGCACTACGCCGCGCTGCTGCAGGAGCGCGGCGCGCGGCCGCTGCAGTACGAGCCAAGCAGCCCGCCCAGCAAGCAGTACGTGCTGGTCCCCGATGCGCTGCTGAACGACAGCGAGCGCGAGCGCTTGGGCGTGTGGCTCGCGCACGCGATCCGGTACGTCAGCCAGCCAGGAAAACCGAAGCGAAACGATGACTTCCCGGCTGCCGCGTGCAGTCCCGGACACGCCCGCAGTCACTTCGGAGCAGGCGCGCGCCGCCCGGACGGCAACACCGGGGCCTTACCCGCCATGGCAACGGCCCGTGGTGTTGCACCGGCTTCGCAGAACCGGCGTCCCGGCTGACGTCAGGTCAGGATCGTGCTCGCTTCGGAGGCGGTATTTTTCGCGTTAGGGATAAACCCTGATTGAATGAAAAATGAATCGATGTGAGAATACAATCTGAACTCACAGATATGATTCACTCATGGATAGTACGGTATCCAGCCTTCGAGGGGGCTGCTACCTCTTGCTTTTCCTCAACTTCATTGTGAATGAAATATGAATAAATTTCTGACGATCGCCCTCATGAGCTTCTCGGCCGCGGCTTGGGCGCAGACGAATGAGCTTGTCGTTTCGGCCTTTGGTGGGGCCTATACCAATGCGATCAAAGCACACATCGCTGAATTTGAGCGGGCAAATGATGTTCGGGTGAAGTTTGTTCCAGGCTCGGGTGCTGATGCGCTTGCCAAGGCCAAGGCCAAGCAGGTTGATGTTGTTCATGCCGACGTGGGGTGGGCAAATAGGGGGGAGGCACAGGGTGTGTTTGAGGAGTTGGAGCCTGCGAAGATTCCAAACCTTGCGACAACCTTTGCCCGGGCGCGATTCTCGAAATACGGTGTGATTACCAACTTTGGACAGTACGGCATTGCCTACAACCCCAAGTTGCTCAAGGCAGCACCCACATCTTGGCAAGACCTTTTGAATCCTGCGTTCAAGGGGCATGTGACCACGGCTGGTTTTGATTTCGCCAACGTCGAGTTGCTGGTGCTGTTTGCCAAGCAAAACGGTGGAGGGGAGGACAACCTTGAACCGGGTTTCAAGGTGATGGAGAAGCTCGGCCAGAACGTAAGTGTTTTCTACAGCCAGCATCCGCAACTGCTTGATCTGTTCCGTAGCGAAGATGTGTGGCTGGCCCGCTGGCTGAGGGGTCGAGTGGATTGGGCAAACAAGGAGGGGGGTGTCGATCTCAAGTTTGTGGTGCCCAAGGAAGGTGCTATTGGCTTGGCCAGCACTGTCCACGTGGTGAAGGGCACCAAGAACAAAGCGCTCGCCATGGCGTTCGTCAACTACCTGCTAAGCAAGAACTCGCAGACCCAGTATGCCGTCGCACTGGGCTACACGCCTGCTCGAGCTGATCTGGACCCTAAGACCCTGGGTGAAAACGTGCCGTATGGCGAGGTCGTCGTCAATTCGTTGCTCATATCGGATTGGAAGAAGCTCGCCCCCAATATGGACCAGATCAAAGAGACCTGGGAAAAGCGCGTCGTTCACTGAATCTTCAACAGGTACGAGTCATGGCCACTCCGGGTAAACCTGTCTCTATAAAAAATCTCGTCAAGCGTTTTGCTTCGACCGAGGTATTGCAGGGCGTCAACCTGGATGTCAAGACGGGGGAGTTCATCTCCATCCTGGGGCCCAGCGGCTGTGGGAAGAGCACCATTCTCAGGATTGTTGCGGGGCTGGATTTCGCAACCTCTGGTGAAGTTCTCATCGGCGCCAAAGCCGTGACGCATCTTCCTGCGTGGGAGCGCGAGATCGGCCTGGTCTTTCAGAACTTTGCGCTGTGGCCACACATGACGGCGTTGGAGAATGTTGCGTTTGGACTGGAGTTGCGAAAGCTGTCCAAGGATGAATGTCGACGCCGAGCGCTTGAAGCTCTCCGATTGGTGCGACTGGAGCATCTGGCCACGCGGTATCCCTCTCAGCTATCCGGAGGGCAGCAGCAGCGCGTAGCGATCGCACGGGCGACGGTCATCAATCCATCCGTACTCCTGCTGGATGAGCCGTTGAGTGCCCTTGACAAGAGTTTGCGCAAAGACATGCAGCTTGAAATCAAGTCTATTCAGCAAAAGCTGGGGATCACCACGATTTTCGTCACCCATGATCAAGAAGAGGCCATGTCTCTTTCGGATCGAATCGTGGTCATGCGCGCCGGGAAGATCGTCCAGATCGATACGCCCGAACGTCTGTACAGCAATCCTGTGGACCGTTATGTCGCGCAGTTTGTTGGCGAGACAAACCTCTTCTCGGGCCACCCGGTGACCACACCGGAAGGGACGTTTCTGCCTGCGGACGGGCACACCCATCGGGTGAACTCGCCCCGTGAAGGAGCGAGCAGCGGGGACGAATCGCACTATTTTGTTCGCCCCGAGTGGATTCGCATTGAACGGGATCTGTCGGCCGACTCTGGCGTTCTTGGGACGATCGAGCGCAAGGTATTTCTCGGTGCTGCCGTCGATTACTACGCCCGTGTCGGAGAGCGCTTGATCCATGTCAATACGGTTGATGGTTCGATCAAAGTGGGCGAGCAAGTTCGCTTGCAGTTCGCTCTTCAGGAAATAGCGGGATGATCGCGATGGGTGCCGTCGCTCACAGTCAGCCGTCGCGCTCCGCCGCGCTGCTTGTCTTGCCTGCATACATTGTGTTGACGCTTTGCTTTTTCATTCCGTTGATCTGGATTGGCGTGCAAAGCCTGACGGACGTTCGGGCACCCGGATTCACGCTGAGTCTTTCCAACTACGCACGCTTCTTTTCCGATTCTCACTACGTTGCCGGGTTGCTTTGGCGCACTGTGTGGTTGTCGTGCACAGCAACTCTTCTTGCCCTGATCATCGGGTACGCGGGTGCCTATTTCGTTACTCGGCTGGACGAGCGGGCCCAGTCCACCATGCTGTTTTTGGTGATGTGTCCGCTGTGGGTCAATCTGGTGGTCCGTACCCTCAGTCTGATGGTCATTCTGGGCCGTGACGGGGTGGTGAATGGATTTCTGGTGGCGACAGGAATCGTACCCAAGCCGATTCAACTGCTCTACAACGACTGGGCCGTTCTATTCGGAATGGTGCAAATGTCGACCCCATTCGTGTTCCTGACTCTGTACGGAGTCCTGAAGCAAATCCCGAACGAACTGACCAGTGCCGCACTGACGGTTGGCGCCACGCCGCTCAGGGCTTTCGTGCGCGTCTTTCTTCCGCTGAGCGTGCCAGGCTTGATTGCTGCAGGCGTGCTCGCGCTGGGTATCAACATGGAGTCGTTCGTTGTTCCCATTTTGTTGGGAGGCGGACGCGTGACTTTCATGAGCGTAGCGGCGTACGAGATGGCAACCGTCTCGAACAATTTTCCGTTCGCAGCAACCATCGGGATGATTCTTCTCGCGACGACATTTTTTGCGATTTTTCTCTACCAGTGGGCCATGAAAAGGGTCTTCCTGTCCTCTCACTACTGAGGATCCCTATGGCATACAGAAATCAAATCGCTCGCAACGTGGTGCTGGTCCTGTTTCTTGGATTTCTGCTCTTTCCCCTGCTGGTTCTGGTCGCCGTCTCAGTCAACCCGCAGGTAATGGCATTTCCGCCTCGCGGTTTTTCCTTGAAGTGGTACGCCGAAATTTTCAAAAAGGAGGAGTTTCTGTCGGCTGCCTATTCGAGCTTCATCCTCGCGCTGGCAACTTCAGCCGTTTCAGTGGTCCTTGGCGTTCTTGCGGCCTTGGGCATGAGGAAACTGAAAGGACGCATCTCCGGGGTGGTCTTGGCGATGTTGCAGTCGCCCCTCTTCTTTCCTGCTGTGATCGTCGCTTTGGCCGCCTTTCAAGTCATCACGACGCTGGGGGTCGAGGTCAGTTTTCTCGCGCTTCTGATGGCTCACGTGGTGGTCACGATGCCGTACCCACTGCGCAACGTATTGGCCCAGTTGGCCAACTTCGATTCCCGGCTGGAGGAGGCTGCAATGTCTCTGGGCGCGAAGCCGATCACGGTTTTCTTTCGCATCACGTTGCCTTTGATTCGTGCGAGTGTGGTCCCGGCTTTTCTGTTGGTCTTCGTTCTCTCGTGGAACAACTACACCGTTTCGATCTTTCTTGCGGGGACGAACTGGGTGACGCTGCCATTGCAGTTGCGGGCTTATCTGCAATACGAGTACGAGCCATTTGTCGCAGCAATGTCAACTGTCCTCATCATTTTCTCGGCGTTTCTTCTCTTCGTTTCCGAACGATTTTTCGGTGTGGCCTCCCGCAGCCAAGCCAAATGACCTTAAAGGATTTCCATGTCTCAGCATGTGATTGAACTTGTGCCAAGCACTGTCAGCCTGCAAAACCTCGCGCGTATCCATGCGGGTGAGGTGCGTGTGACGATGGCGGCATCGGCTCGGAATAAGTTGTTGGCATCGCAACAAGCGGTGCGCAACATCTTGGACGCTGGCGAGGTGGTCTACGGCATCAACACAGGCTTCGGAAAACTGGCGCAGACGGTTATTCCAGCGGACCGGCTCGCGGATTTGCAGCGCAATCTCGTTGTGTCGCACAGCGTGGGGACGGGGACGAATCTTCTGCCTGGCGTCGTTCGGTTGATTCTCGCGACCAAGGCCGTGAGCCTGGCGCGAGGCCATTCCGGTGTTCGACCTGAAATCGTTGATGCCCTGCTCGCCCTGCTCAATGCAAACGTGCTACCGTGCATTCCGTGCAAGGGCTCGGTCGGTGCTTCGGGCGATTTGGCACCGCTCGCGCATATGGCCTGTGTGCTGATCGGCGAGGGCGAAGCGATTCTGGCCGACGGCCACAAGGTCAGCGGCGCTGAAGCCATGCGCAGCATCGGCCTGGAGCCCTTCGTGCTCGGCCCCAAGGAAGGCCTGGCGCTGCTCAACGGCACGCAGGTATCGACCGCGCTGGCCTTGGCGGGCCTTTTCGGTGCCGAGAATGTTCTGTGTGCTGGACTGATGGCTGGTGCATTGTCGCTGGAAGCAATTCAGGGTTCCATCAAGCCTTACGACGAGCGCATTCATATCGCGCGCGGTCAACCCGGCCAGATCGCGGTCGCCGCCGCTGTGCGCACGCTACTCGACGGAAGCGAGATCATTCCCTCGCACGCCGACTGCGGTCGTGTGCAGGACCCGTATTCCATCCGGTGTGTGCCGCAGGTCATGGGCGCTTGCCTGGACAACCTCAATCATGCGGCGCGCGTCCTGGTGACCGAGGCCAATGCCGCTTCTGACAATCCATTGGTTTTCTCTGATACCGGCGAGGTTATCTCCGGAGGTAACTTTCATGCGGAACCCGTCGCGTTTGCGGCTGACATCATCGCGTTGGCAGTCAGCGAGATTGGTGCGATCTCTGAGCGTCGGATGGCACTGCTACTCGATAGCGGCCTCTCGGGGCTTCCGCCATTTCTTGTGCGTGACGGTGGGGTTAACTCCGGCTTCATGATCGCGCAGGTCACGGCCGCCGCGCTCGCATCAGAAAACAAATCACTCGCACACCCCGCCAGCGTAGACAGCCTGCCCACGTCGGCGAATCAGGAAGACCACGTGTCGATGGCCACCTTTGCGGCACGCCGTCTGGGTGACATGGTCAACAACACCGCGGTGGTGGTAGGCATCGAGGCCATGGCCGCGTGCCAGGGCATTGAACTCAAGCGCAAGCTGAAGTCCTCGCCAAGCATTGAGGCAGAGTTTGCCGCTATTCGCCAACGCGTTGCCTTCCTCCATCAAGACCGTTTCCTTGCGACGGATGTAGAGGCGATGCGCTTGTGGGCGCATGGCGCGCAGGGCCGTGCCTGGCCTGCATCGTTGACCGCGATTTTGCCGAGCCAAGCCCAAGTGGTTGCAGTGGCGTGACTTTGGAGAACCATGATGAACGCTTCTGAACCCATCAGCACCCAACAGGCCTGCGCCGCTTCCGCTCCCCGCCACGATGCGACGCGCGTGATCCGCGCGCCGCGCGGCACCGAGCTCAACTGCAAGAGCTGGCTCACTGAAGCGCCTTACCGCATGTTGCAGAACAACCTCGATGCCGAGGTGGCCGAGCGCCCGCAAGACCTCGTGGTGTACGGCGGCATCGGCCGCGCCGCGCGCGACTGGGCCTGCTACGACCAGATCCTCGCGTCGTTGAAGGAACTGGAAGACGACGAGACGCTGCTCATCCAGTCGGGCAAGCCGGTCGGCGTGTTCAAGACGCACGCCGACGCACCGCGTGTGCTGCTCGCCAACTCCAACCTCGTGCCGAAGTGGGCCAACTGGGAGCACTTCAACGCGCTCGACCGCCAGGGCCTCTTCATGTACGGCCAGATGACCGCGGGCAGCTGGATCTACATCGGCAGCCAGGGCATCGTGCAAGGTACTTTCGAGACCTTCGTCGAAGCCGGCCGCCAGCACTACGACAACAGCCTCGCGGGCAAGTGGATTCTCACGGCCGGCCTCGGCGGCATGGGCGGCGCGCAGCCGCTCGCGGCTACGCTGGCGGGCGCCGTGTCGCTCAACATCGAGTGCCAGCAGTCGAGCATCGACTTTCGCCTGCGCACGCGCTATGTCGACAAGCAGGCGCGCGACATCGACCACGCCTTCGAACTGATCCAGCAGCACTGCGCCGCCAAGGAGGCCGTGTCGATCGCGCTGCTCGGCAACGCGGCTGACCTCCTGCCCGAGCTGGTCAAGCGCGCGAAGGCCGGCGGACTCAGGCCCGACCTCGTGACCGACCAGACCTCCGCGCACGACCTGATCAACGGCTACCTGCCTTCGGGCTGGAGCGTTGCGCAGTGGCAAGCCGCGCAAAAAGACCCGGCGCAACACGCTGCACTGCAGGGCGCCGCAGCGAAGTCATGCGCGGTGCACGTGCAGGCCATGCTTGACTTCCAGGCCATGGGCGTTCCCACGGTTGACTACGGCAACAACATCCGCCAGGTCGCGTTCGATCAAGGAGTGGAAAACGCCTTCGACTTCCCGGGCTTCGTGCCAGCCTACATCCGCCCGCTGTTCTGCGAAGGCAAGGGCCCGTTCCGCTGGGTGGCGCTTTCGGGGGATCCGGAGGACATCTACAAGACCGATGCCAAGATCAAGGAGCTGTTCCCTGAGAACACCCACACCCACCGCTGGCTCGACATGGCGCGCGAGCGCATCGCCTTCCAGGGCCTGCCCGCGCGCATCTGCTGGCTCGGCCTGGGCGAGCGCCACATCGCCGGCCTCGCCTTCAACGAGATGGTGAAGAACGGTGAACTCAAGGGCCCGATCGTCATCGGTCGCGACCACCTGGACACCGGTTCGGTCGCCAGCCCAAACCGCGAGACCGAAGCCATGAAGGACGGCACCGATGCCGTGAGCGACTGGCCGCTGCTCAACGCGCTGCTCAACACCGCGGGCGGCGCGACTTGGGTCAGCCTGCACCACGGTGGCGGCGTGGGCATGGGCTACTCGCAGCACTCGGGCGTGGTGATCGTGTGCGACGGCACCGACGCGGCGGCCAAGCGCATCGCACGCGTGCTCTTCAACGACCCGGCCACCGGCGTGATGCGCCATGCCGACGCGGGCTACGACATCGCGGTCGCCACGGCGAAGAAGCAGGGCCTGAAGCTGCCGATGATCAGCAAAGCCATCCATGCGCCGTCCGAGATCGGCTGGGCCGTGGGCCCGGGGGCTGCGTAGTTACCATTTTTCCAACCACAGGAGCTCTTGCTCATTTGATATGACAAAACCATCTTTTATTCTTTTCAATGCGCCCGACCACGGCATTGAATTCAAGGCGAAGCTCCTTCTGGATGAAAATCCGGATGTGATCAGGGCTGTGCGAGAAAAATTGCCCTTCAAAAGCGTTCTGGGTCACGTTGTGATCTCCGGTGAAGCGATCTGGACCCCGACTCAGATCGTTTTTCTCGGGAAAAGCAATATGGTGACTCGCACGCCCGGAGCCGTATATCTGTATGCGCCGGGTCAGACAATTTGCATGACCTATGGAAGCATTACGGAAAGTGCCTTGGTCAATAAATTTGCACAAGTTATTGATGAGCATCTGCCCGGACTGCAGCAACTGGGGAAGATTGTTTGGCAAAAAACGGTTGCCGATTTTCAGCGCGAACAGGTCAATTTTGAAATTAGCGAGGTGACGGAATGAGCCACGATAAAGTGACAGTGGAAGATTGGCGCGCGGTAAAAAAAGACATCGTGCGGGAGATTGAAAGAGTCTGGTTGAACGAGCCTCTGGAAATCACGAAAATTCGTCACGGAATCATTGATAGCGGCGCGGGTAGCGGACAGCAATCGTTCAGTGTTCTTGTTCACCTCGAAGCCTATTTGATGCTGGTCGGTGCCGATGTGATGTATCGATTCCTCAAGGTTTCCCAATACGAGAACATTCAACTCCCGGAATTGGTCAAAATGACCAAGGAATTCCTCGTTGGAACTTTCAATGCATTTGAATTTTTGACGGACCTTGGCATTACTCACATGCATGAAATGGGTGATCGCTATGCGGCCGCCCTCGACCTCGTGCAGACCAAGGAAGAATACGTCGAGTTGACCGGCACGATGATGACATACGTGATCCGCATGCATCGGTGGGTCCACTATATTTTCCCTTGGAATCTCGGTGTCGCGTTCCCGCACGCAGATGTTGCGAAGCTGAAGTCGCTGGTCGCCAGTCTCTGATTTCGAAGCGCTTCAACGCGCCATTCATCCCCCAACTCTTGACTCTGTTGGACGAATTGTTCCATTTCATGGAAATGAAGTGGGGGTATTTCATATCCTTTGGAAGTAAAGTCGAGGAGAAATCATGAATAAAATTCTTGCGCTTGTCGCAGGTGCTTGGGCTGGGGTTATGGCGCATGCCCAATCCAATGCTACGCTGTATGGCCGAATGGATAGTGGCCTTGGCAACGGGAATGGGGGTTATTACGAAGGTAAAAATTCCAAAGGATTCTCGGAAATCCTGGGAGGTGGGGTCACTCCGATCTGGGGCATCCGAGGAAAAGAAGACCTGGGTGGCGGTCTATCGGCAAGCTACGCGTTGGAATGGGCCATCGTGAATCAAAAGGTGGGGTCAGTGCGTTTGTCCACAGTCGGTCTGCGAAGTAACTGGGGGCAAATCGATCTTGGTCGCATGCAGACACTGGCAAACACGACGCTTGGCGAATATGACTTGGGCTGGTCTCCGAACCGTGGTGGCGCTTTCAGTCTTGCTGGTGTCACCGGTGTCAATCAGAAGATCCTGACCAGCATTCGAGCTCGGCAGTCGGATCAGATCAGATTCATCAGTCCAAACATGGGCGGTGTAACCATCCGTGGTTCTTATGTCTTCAAAGGAGATCGCGGGTTCACGCAAGAGAATCGCAATGTGGACAATCTCTTCTCGGTCGCGGGAACATATAAGAAAGAAAAACTGAGCATTGGCTTGGCCCATGAGTCAAAACTGGACAACACTCTTGGATCATCAAACGCTTGGGGAACTGGCGTGCGGTACGATTTTGGCAGCTTTGTTGCTGCAGCTACCTATTTCGATAACCACTATGATTCCGACGGCAAGGGCTATGGCTTGAGTGTCTTGGTTCCTATCGGCGCACTTAACGTGGGACTGCAATACGCTTGGAATCGAGGTGCGATCGTCGACAAGAAGAGCGTTAAACCAGCAGTCGTCGGGTTCTTCTCAAACTATTATTTGTCCAAACGAACCTCACTGTACTTCAATGCCGGCAGGATGAATGAGGACGCGCGAATTTACCAAACGGCCGGTCGTCGCGGCAGTTGGGCAACTGGGATCACGCACAATTTTTAATGGAAATTATTTTCAAAAAGGCTCCGATGCGGGGCCTTTTTATTTTGCAAAAACGCGGCGTTTTTTTGTGGATTGCTCAGAAGCTTGCAGTCGACCATCAACGTACTCAATGGCAGCATCACTCATTGACTCAAGCAAAAAGAAGCTCGTCATGTTCGCACTACAACTGGAGTCAAATACAAGCGAGGAATTTACCGAAATTGGAAGAATGATGTCGGCGCTGTTTTGCAGTTTTTCCTGCGACGCATCGGTGACGACGATGTTGAAGTAGCCCAGGTTTTTGGCAAATTTCAAAGAATTAATAATTTCAAGCGGATAGAGCGGAAGCAAGAAAGTGAGCAAGGTGGTTGCTCCCATTGCTCGATTTTGTTCCAAATGATCGTCAACCAAAGAGCCTCCATCGGAAATTAATCGAGTGGAAGGATGTATTTTTGCTGCGTAGTAGGCAAATTGCGTTGCGTAACCTGAGGATGCTCGTGCTCCGAGAACAGGGAACGGTCTTGATTGCATGATGGAGCGGCCGGCTTCTTGCAGTCGAGAAACGTCTTGAACTGCGGAAAAAGCCACTCCTAGATTTTTAATCTCAGCTTCAATTGCGGCTTGAAATTTGTTTCCGGCTTGCAGTTTATAGCCGTCGTTCAAAATTCCCGGAGGGGGTGGCTCTCGGAGATCAGCCCTCATTTCCTGAAATCCAGAATAACCGAGAGCCATTGCAAAGCGTGAGACCGAAGGTTGACTCACATTGGCGAGAGTGGCTAGTTCTGCGCTCGAGAGCAGACCAACATTCTCAACGCCTTCAAGAAGGCAATGAATAATTCTTCGATGCGTCGGAGTCAGTCTGCGTCCATGAGTAAGTAACTCTATTTTTCTCCGAAGCTGCAATTTTGTTGGTGTTTCTGATGCGGCAGTCATAAATGGCGTTGGTCTTCTAACCTGGTGGATAGCCGATAGGCATATTCACAGTATACCGCGAAGGGTAGAGCCCATCTCGTCATACACAGGTCCCCCCGCATGAGCTACGCTGCTTATTTCATAGCGAAAGCAGACGATGAACTGGGCAGTCACCGAATTCAAGAGCATGAACC
>NZ_AFAL01000099.1 GCF_000193225.1 Verminephrobacter aporrectodeae subsp. tuberculatae At4
TAATTCTTGGCGCGCATGTATTCGATGCTGCCGAAGTAAGGCGACATGCCCGGCTCCATCCAGCCCGAGCGCAGGGCGAAGGCCCGGTTCTTTTCCTTCTCGACGAAGATCACCGGGCCGTGGCGCGTGAAGCGCAGCTGCGCCGTCACCGGCGCAGCGCCCTTGACCTCGATCGGTTCATGCAAGACGCGCAAGCGCTCCCATTGGCCCTGGTACTTGTACTCGTCGGGGTTGTCCGGGTTGAGTTCGTAGACGTACAGGTCTTCCTGGTCGATGCTGAAGATGGTCAGGCCAAAGGCGATGCTGCCGTTGTGGCCGATCGAAATGCCCGGCAAGGCCGGCTCGCCAGCGCCGATGACGTTCAGGCCGGGCGCAATCAGGTGCGCGATGTAGCGCAGCGACGGCGCGGAATAGGCGCGGTGCGGATCGTTCGCCATGATCGCGCGGCCGGTCGCCGATTTCGCCGGCGCGACCACCCAGTTGTTGCTGCCTTCCATGGTTTCTTCGAGGTTTTCGTCCGCGGCGATCCGGATGCTGTCGCCCTGATCGTCGGCGCGCGCGGCCAGGCTGCCCGGGGTGATCCGGACATTCTGCGTGGCCAGCTGGAACACCTTGAGCAGATCCTCGGGCAGGCAGGGATCGAGCCCTTCGGGCAGCGTCGCTTCCCACTTCGGCTTCAGGCCCAAGCGGACGGTGTCGGATTCGAGGTTCGCCTTGCAGACGACGTGGGCGCGCGCAACCTCGCTGTTCAGATTGCGCGTCAGTCCATGGCTGCGAATACGCACCACGTCCTGCGCCTGCCACCTGGCCGGCAGGTAGGCGAGCTGTTTGAATTCATACGGCAGGCGCTCGGGGTGCGCCGTCACGAAATCGACGTAGGCATTGATCCCGGCGACGAAGGCGGTCGCCACTTTCTCCGCTTGCTTGCCGTAGGCGTTCCACTCGCGCTGCATGTCGCCGCGATACAGGAACAGGCGCGTGGCCTGGTCCTGCGCAACGTAAGCCGGACCGAACACCTGCGCCAATTGACCGAGTCCGCGGCGGCGCCACAGGTCGATCTGGAACAGGCGATCGCGCGCGGCGTTGAAGCCCTGCACGAAGAAGGCGTCGGTCTGGCTGGCGGCGTAGATATGCGGGACGCCCCATTCGTCGATGAGGATTTCGGCCTTCTGCTGCAGGCCGGGGACGCGCAGGGTCTCCGTCGTGCCGGCTGCATGCGCCAAGGGCATGAGCAGGCACAGCGACAGCGCGGCGCAAGCGGTTCTGCATCGGTTCCTGGCGCCCGCGGGGGCGCGCATCGCTGGTAGCGCCTTGGAAGGCATGAATCCGGATGCTTGTGTCATGGGAGTGTCTTGCATGGAAGGTGGGCGCTCGGGCGGATGGCTGGTCCGCGGTTATGTAGCAATTTGTTAGTAATGTCCAGGATATCCAAGAATGATGCAATAGAAATTCCGCTCCAGCAGGGAGGACCCGTTCTCCGGCGCCGGGCTCGCTGCGCATTGGCGGGCAGAATACGCGACTGCATCGACCTCCTTGCACCCCCAACAACCCCGGATACCCCATGACGCAGAACGACCCACTGGAACAATGGCTTGCACAGGAGCGCGAGATCGTCTCCCGGCTGGACGCCGGCGCAGGCCCCGGCATTGTCCGGCCCGACCAAGTCGCCGCAATGACCGGTTTGCAGATGCTGCAAGCCATGCTGCGCGGCGAACTGCCCTACCCGCCCATGGCACGCACGCTCGACTTTCACATCGTCGAGGTGGGCGACGGCCTGGCGGTGTTTCAGGGCGCGCCCGGCGCAGCGCACCTCAACCCCATGGGCACGGTGCACGGCGGCTGGTTTGCCACCCTGCTCGACTCGGCCATGGGCTGCGCCGTGCACACGCGCATGGAGCCGGGGCACGGCTACACCACGGCGGAACTCGGGGTGAACCTGGTCAGGGCCATCACGCCCAAGGTGCAGCGGGTGCGTGCGCGGGGCCGCGTGATCC
>NZ_AFAL01000098.1 GCF_000193225.1 Verminephrobacter aporrectodeae subsp. tuberculatae At4
CCCCGCGCCTGTGCGGCCGCATCCAGCATGGCGTAGTCCCCCGCGCGCTGGCAGCCGAAGCGAAAGTCGTCGCCCACCAGCACGTACTGCGCGCGCAGGCCCTGGAGCAGCACCTCGTCGATGAATCCCTCGGGCGACTGGGCCGCAAGCCGCGCGCCAAAGGGCAGCACCACGGTCTGGCGCACGCCGCAGCGCGCCAGTTCGGTCAATTTGTCGCGCAGCGTGCCAATGCGCGCAGGCGCCAGCTCGGGCCGGTTGTGCGCGCCTGCAAAGTAATCGCGCGGATGCGGCTCGAAGCTGAGCACGCAGCTCTCCACGCCCCGGTGCGCGGCCTCGCTGTTGAGCAGCGCCAGCAGCGCCTGGTGGCCCCGGTGCACGCCATCGAAGTTGCCGATCGTCAGCGCGCACGCAGGGGCGATCCCCGGATGCTGGAATCCACGAAAGATCTTCATCGGTTCGTTATATTTTTGATAGCAGCATGCGCAAGTGCACCAAGCACGGGACGCCGATTCGTCATGAAAACAAGGTATATTGTGACCGACGGGCGGTCCTGCGACCGCCCGCACGGTATCCGTATCCCGGATCCTCGTATCCCCCATGTTTCAGGAGGCGTGTTTTGAAGGTCTTGAAGCTGTCAGCCCAGGGACTGCCCCAGTCGTGGATCTCGCTTGAACAGGCGGTGATTCACTACGCCGCGGGCGAGGTGCGCTGGGAATCGGGCGGCCAGATCACGCGCTTTCGCGGCGGCTACAACGCCGTCACGGGCGAGCAATCGGTGATCGACGTGAACAGCATCATCGGCACCAAGGGCGTTCCCACGATCAACCCCTTCAACCTCAAGCCCGGCCTGACGAACGGCAAGCTCTTCGTGCGCGACCGCAACGTCTGCGCCTACTGCGGCGGGCATTTCCACGAAGAGAACCTGACGCGCGAGCACATCGTGCCCTTTGCGCGCAACGGGCAGGACCACTGGATGAACGTGGTCACGGCCTGCCGCCCCTGCAACCACCGCAAGGGGCCGCGCACGCCCGAGCAGGCGCATATGCCGCTACTGTACGCGCCCTACGTGCCCAGCCTGTGGGAAGACTTCATCTTACGCAACCGGCGCATCCTGGCCGACCAGATGGAGTTTCTGATGGCCCACGTGCCCAAGTCGTCCCGCCTGCTGGCCTGAGCCGAATGTAAGCGTTCAGCCTCTCTGCAACGCGAAAAAAACCGGTGCGGCCCGGAGCACACCGCCTTTAAAACCCCCCAGTGGCTCTGGCAGTCTGAAAAAGACCGCAGGCCCGGCCAATGGGGTGCGCCATTGCCCCGCGCCATGAGCGTCCCCGGTGCCGTCCATCGCGGCATGGCCGTATCGATAATCGGTCCAGGTCACCGATTAATTGGGGGCATTGCAAATTGTTTATGGCAACAAATCCCCACACGCTGTTGCAATAAATCCGCAAGACCTGGGGGCGCAGTGAGATAGTAGCCGGGCGGTATGGCACACATTGATCTTCGAAGATGGATATCCCCGTGAACACCCATTCAGGCGATGCGCAGGGACTCGTCGGACGAAATTTGCTGCTTTGGGCTCCAGCAACCCTTGGGAATGACGGCATCCGGGTAGACAAACGGGCGGCTGCGCCTGGAGATATTCGCATATGACAAAGTCATCTGACCACCACCCGTGCAGCGTGCCGCAGGGCTTCACGCTGATCGAGTTATTGGTGACACTCGCCCTGGCCGTCACCCTGGGCAGCTTGGCGGCCCCCTCGGTGCGTGATTTCATCGTGCGCAGCAAGCTGACCAATCTCGGCAACGAATTCAAAAGCAGTGTTCTGAAAGCCCGCAACGAGGCGGTCAATCGCAACACATGCGTCACCCTGTGCATGAGCAGCAGCGCGGGCGACGCCGCTCCGCAATGCACGGCGACGGGGGCGGATTGGGAGGTGGGTTGGATTGCCTTTCTCAACCCCAGCTGCGACAGCGGTGCCACGGCGCCAAAAGATGACATCAACATGCTGCTGGTTCACCAGGCAAGCGGAGCATATTACAAATTGCAGGCACAGGCGAGCAAGAAGAAAATGACTTTCAATGCCCGTGGAGCACCCGGTGTGGCCGATTTGGATCAATTCAACATGATTTATAAAGATGCCAGCGATGAACTGACAAAAAAATATGCGTTCAACATTTGTATGGATGGCCTGGGGCGTACCCGCACGCTGCCTCCAGATAAAACATGTGCAAATTATAAATAATGGAATCATATGAACCATCTGCATGCGATATCCAAAGCCGGACCGTTGTTCGCACACGGTGTGACCTTGATTGAAATGATGGTGGCGGTCCTTGTCATGTCCATCGGTTTGCTGGGTATTGCCGGGCTTCAGGCGGCCAGTTCCAAATACAAGATAAACACATGGGCACGTTTGTCCACATCGACCCTGCTTTCCGACTTGTCGGAACGGATCCGGATCAATCCGGATGTTGCAGGGACCAGTTTTGCCGCCGCAGGGGTGAGCAGCGCGTCAGCGTACGTGATCGATGACGACTGGAAGACCCAGCAGTCAGCCACGCTGGTCGTGACGAAGAACTGTGAAACGACAGTGTGTACTGCCTCGGAGCGTGCCACTTTTGATTTGCTCGTCTGGCGCCAGCGGGTTCGCGAGAGCATGCCGCAGGGTGCGGCCCAGATCACGGGGGATAGAAGGAACGGGTTGACGGTCACGATGATGTGGTTTGACAAGGAGCAACTGGGGCCGGCGAGTGGCGTGCTGGTTCTGGCCGCCGCACATACCTGCGTCGCGGCGACGGACAAGGGAATGGCCCAGCAAACTTGCTGCCCGGCGGCTGCCGCTGTTCCGGTCGGGGTTCGCTGTGCCCGCTTCTCTTTTATTCCGTGACGCGCATGCTCCCATGCGCTCGACGCCAACAGGGCCTGACCATCGTCGAACTGATGGTGGCGATGAGCATCAGCCTGGTGATCGTGGTTGCTGCCGCTTATGTTTATCTGGCAACGCGCGAATCACAGCGTGCCATCGACAGAACTTCCAGCAGCCGCGAAACCGGTGCATTCGTAATGCAGATGCTGGGGCGTGAAATCATGAATGCCGGGTTTTATCCTGCCGCATCGGTGTCGATTCCTCCAGACTCCGCCCAAGCGGGCATGTACGACACCTACCCCCCGCTGCCATCTGATCCACGAGCGACTACGGACTGGCAGGATCCCGCGACCGGCTGGCCTCCTGCAGCATTCCAGTCGGGTATTTATGGCTGCGACGGTGGAGTATTCGACGTGGCCACCAGCACCTGCCCCGCTACCGTGAATGCCGATGCAGACACCCTGGTCATCAACTATTTCACCAGCGATACCAAAAACATGGGAACCAGTACCGGGCGACGCCTGGATTGCACTGGCAGCGATGTGGCTCCAGAGACGGCGGGAGGAGGAGACCCGCACAACGACGAGCGTAAGAAAAACTCCAACGGCACTCCGCCAACGCAGACGCTTGAAAACATCCCCCCACAACTGCCTGTTTTTGTATCGAATCGATTTACGTTGAAGGCGACCAAGATCGCGGTCGACCAGCAAGAGATCAAGACCAAAAGCCTTGTCTGTAGCGGGAATGGGAAAAGCCCCCATGGAAAAGCAGCTGATGCAGAGACGTACCAGGCCATCATTGAGGGTCTGGAAGATCTCCAATTTACCTATGGTGTTTACGACAGCGCAACTACCGTGACCCCATCGCGATTCTACACGGCGAAAGAAGTCAGTGCCCTGGGCTCCCTGACGCTCAATGGCGTGGCCGTCCCCCCTTGGCTGCGGGTGACGGCTGTGCGCGTTTGTCTGCTGACGCGCACCCTGGGGGGCAATACGCGCATTGCAGACAAGGCAGGTGCTCTGCGCAAATACCGCGATTGCAACGACACGGCACAAGAGCAACCCTCTGGAGACACCATCACCCGACATATTGAAGTGTTTGGCCTGCGCAATAACATGAAGCAGTATTATTAGAATACGAAGTTGCGAGGCAAACAAGAAATGCATATGACGGCAAAACAGCGAGCGCATGGCGTGGCACTGGTGGTCGTATTGCTATTTCTGGTTGCGATCACCGGAATCAGCGTCTGGACGGCCCGGCAATCAATGCTTGCAGAAGGTATGGCGCGCAATCAGATGGACCAGGAAGCCGCCAGGCAGGCAGCAGAATCAGCCCTGCGGGACGCTGAGCGGGACATAGACAATGCAGCATTGGGGGTCCAGATGGACAAAGCATTGTGCCAGCGCTATGCATCCCCGACCAATACCAATGGCCTGAACCCCAATGATTTCGATGCGAATTGCAAGCAGGGTCTTTGTTTTATGGCTGACGCCGATTATGCGAAAAGCAATTGGGAGAAGGCGACCAATGCGGAGCCTTGGTGGCCAAAGAGCAAAGGGGGGAAGTGGAATGATGATGCGGATAAAAAACCAAGTCGAGACCCTGCGGCTCCCTCCCAGTGTTCCTCGTTCACGGGAGGTGTTCCTTTGGGAACATATACTGGCGTTCCTCCCATCCCCGGCGTGGCCAAACAGCCGGAATACCTGATCGAAGTATTCAGACGCAAACAGATACGAATGAACTTTGAGGAAACCCGTGTGACTTCGACGAACGAGAAAGCCAACCAGTGGTCCACCATGTATCGGGTCACGGCCCGGGGTTTCGGTTATTCGCAGAGAACCCAGGTGGTTCTGCAGGCAGTGTTTTTTCCATGATGGTCGAAAGTGTCAGGAGCATGCCATGAAGATATCTGACTATATGAAATCAAGTTTGCTGCTTGCCGCGCTGCTCAGCACGGTGAATCTGTCGGCAGCGCCCGTGGATGTCTCTGCACCGCGCAATATAATACCGCCCAACATCGTCAGTACGGCCAACATACCCATGCTGATGTTGACGGCATCCAAAGACCATCTGCTTTTTGGTCCCATTTATACCGATTTTGAAGATCTTGATGATGATGGCATTATTGATACCACCTTCAAGCCGACTTTTGAGTATTATGGATATTTTGATTCGATAAAATGCTATTCTTATGACAAGGCAGCCGGACAATTCAATCCAAGCGCCATGGCCACCCAAACCACCACAACTGTCGGCACGGTGACTTCGACCAAATACAGTTGCGAGCCAAAAAAATCCTATTGGAGTGGCAATTTTCTTAATTGGGTGACAATGACCCGGTTGGATATTGTTCGCAAAATGTTGTATGGTGGGTACCGTGACGTAGATACCATCGGCTCCACGGTCTTGGTGGGAACCAGCTTGGTTTGGGATGCGCATTCATTTGTCAAATACTACAGGGGAGATGATATTGGGGATTACACACCGTTCAAGGTGGATGACCTTAAAAAGGCAGGCGGACAAAACGCTGGAAAGTACGCAGGTTTGAGTATTTGTATAACCGGTGTTTCGGATGAGGCCCCCAACGCAGCTGCTCAAAGATTACCCCCCGTCATGCGTTTGGTCAAGGGAAATGTACGATTTTGGTCTACCGTAGAATGGGAGGAATGTCGGTGGCGTGAGAATTATCAGTATGCAGGAGCTTCTTTTGGTCCTAAACTTGCACGGTTCTACTTCAGCGGTCAGACGGGGAATGGGGAGGTCCGGCATGAAACAGAAATCCCGTCACAGGCTGTGGATGGCGCTGTATATTCCGGCATAGGGCCTGAGCTGAAAGTTCGGGTCAAGGTATGTGATCCTGCCCTTTTAGGTGAAGAGCGTTGCCAAGCGTTTCCATCTAATTCGACGAGCAATTTCAAACCCTTTGGATTGCTTCAGGAATTTGGCTACCCCAGAGCCCTTGGAGAAGCGGCCCGGGCAGAGTTCGGGCTGATCACGGGCAGTTATGACAATTACCATGAAAACTATCTTAGCAATAATCGACGGGTAGTCGGTGCAGCAGGAGCGCTGCGGAAAAACATGGGTGATATGGAGGATGAAATTAACCGCGAAACCGGTATTTTTTGCCATAACCCGAATTCTAAATGTGCCACGACCTTGCCTGATGGTCGAGCGACAGGTGTTGGCGCGATCAAGGCGTTCGACTCCATGCTCCTTTATAGCCGTGCATACCATAACTTCACCAGCGATGCTGCCTGGCTCAATCCTGTTGGCGAAATACTGGCCCAGGCATTGCAATACTATGCCCATACCGGGCCATCCACCAGTCCATCCAGAACTACCAACCCCAATGACAGCAGTGTTGGAATGCCGCTTCCCGCATGGAGTGATCCATTCGTCGATTCAAAAGAGCGGCGGGAAAAATATGGCAATGCAGTTTGCCGCCCTTTGAATATTTTGGCGATCTCTTCCAGCACCATAAGCTATGATGAAAACGCGAATACACCATTCGCTACTTTGCCCAATTCTGCAGCCGGTCTGGATTCCTTTGTCAATAAAATAGGTGATGCGGAAGGCATCACTGGAACTTCCCGCTCCGTAGGCTCCGTGCCCGGCAATGATGACAGGTCGTGTTCTGCCAAGCAGGTGAATAAGCTCTCAGATGTCAGGGGTATTTGCCCAGAGGCTCCAGCCATGAAGGGGTCCTACCATGTTGCGGGGGTTGCGCTCTATGGTAACACCAAGCCGGTTCGCATATTGACCACCCCTCCGGCGGATCTGGCCGAAGTCGAAAATGCGTTGAAGGTCAGGACGATGGCAGCTTCCCTCTCGGGTGGAGCACCGCGCATCGATGTTCCTGTCCCTGCTGACCTTCCTGTTCCTATCCCCCTCGCTCCCCTCGCTCCTGCCATTCCGAAAAAATATGTATCCATCACGCCTGAAAGTGTTCAAGAAGGCGGCGAGCCAAATTCTCCCTTGACCTTTGTTTCAATCAGTTCCGGTCCGCTCTATGGTGCATTCATCGTGACTTGGAACGACACATTTTTGGCTGCTGACTACGATATGGATATCACAGGCTTTATCCGGTATGACTTGATCAGAAACCAGAGTTCACCTTCTGGTTGGGACATCAGGGTCCGGACAGATATTCCCAACGTATGCGGTGGTCTTTCGGGAACGCATGGTTTCAGCATCGTCGGAGTTCAGAAACGGGATGGTAGCCACACCAGCGCCAATGGTCGATACCTGACCCACCAACACGGGCGTGGGAATTGGGGATGGGGATCAGGGATACTGCCCAATATGCCACCAATATCTCAGTATCTGTGTGGCGATAGCACTTACCGAGCCAAGACGCTCGTCGACAGCACAGGCGCTACCGTAAGTTACGCTGATACCGTGTGTTTTGTTACCCAACAATATAATTATTGTGCAGTAAAGGACATGGATTATTTGCACGACGAAACATTCCACATGGTTGGTGAAGCGAATGCCCTGATCAAGGAGCCACTCTGGTACGCCGGAAAATATGGATCGTTCAAGTCCAGTGTCAGAAATGCCGATGGAACCTACAGTACCGTGGACATGCCTTCCACCCAGTTGGACTGGGACAGTATCAAAGCAGATGGAAACAGTGGCTCGGATGGTATTCCGGATGGTTATTTTCTTGCGCGTCGCCCGGAGTTACTTGAAGCGCAGTTGCACAAGGCGCTGAATGTAGTCGCCAAAACTTCGAGTGCTGCCCCTGCCGTTGCATCAGCGCAATTGACAGGGAATGACTATAAATATGTGGTGAAATTTGACAGCACTACCGTGTCAGGTACTGTGGATGCCTATAAGGTTGATTCTGAAGGTGAGTTCAGTACATTGATCGCTTGGGAGGCGGGGGATTTGCTCAAGATCCGTGTCAGTATTGATTCAGGAAAAAATAGATCCATTATTACCAACAATGGAAATGGTTCGGCTGCAGGCGTGAAGTTCCGCTGGGCATCTTTGCCTACGGCGTATAAAACACAGATGTCGAAAGACAGTACCAATAAATTGTCGGAAGCGAATGCGGAGATGGTGCTGGATTATATGCGTGGAGATAAAACAAATGAGGGTATCAGCGGTCTGCGCCAACGTGCTAGCGGTTTTCTCGGTCCGATAGTGAATGGAGCGCCCTGGGTCCAGGGCAGTCCCGGTTCTACCCTGGCTGGTATTGGGTCAGATGGGTATACTAAGTTTTTCGGAGACCATAAAACTCGCATCAAACTGCTTTGGGTGGCCGCAAACGACGGGATGCTGCACGCGTTCAATGCGGATACAGGCGCTGAGGTTTTTGCCTATGTGCCAGGCGCATTGGCCAATCGACTGGCGGAGATACCGCTGCAGCGGGGCACTGGTGCGCGAACAAAATTGGGTGGAAATAATTTTGTCACAGGCAATGAAAAAAAACCTGCGGGCACGGTCTGGCCCTATGTGGACGGGAGTCCTTTTTCTGCTGACGTCAAAGTGGGGACCGATTGGAAAACCTATGTCTTTGGCACCTTGGGGCGTGGCGGCAAGGGTATTTTTGCCTTGGATGCCACGGAGGTTGTCAATTTGACGGAGGCCAATGCTTCCACGGTATTCAAGTGGCAATTCACCTCGGATGATGATGAGGACCTGGGATATATTACCGGTGACGTGTCGATTCATCCTGCGTCCAGCCAGGCACTGCCGGTTGCCAAAATGAATAATGGAAACTATGCCCTGCTTCTTGGCAATGGCAATAAGTCCAAAACGGGCAAAGCGGTGTTGTTTGTTCTTTATATGGATGGCCCCACCGGAGATAAATGGACGGGGCGCTACGAGAAAATTGTGGTGGATGCCGGCTCCAACAATGGACTGTCAGCGCCGCGCTGGGAAGATGTTGACGGCAATGGCACAGCGGATGTCGCCTATGCAGGTGATATGAAAGGCAATATCTGGAAATTCAATCTCGCAGACAGCAGTCCAGCCAAATGGGGTTCTGCATTTAAAACGGGAACCACCGCGCAACCCTTGTACACTGCCACCTATGTCGACACTGCCGGCAACGTGACACCTTTGCCGATCAGCACGGCGCCACAACTTTTGTTTATGGGAAAGGGCGGACTCATGGTTAATTTTGCCACCGGCAATGCATTTGAAACCGGAGATTTTCCCAGGACTGGTGTGGTGCAGCGGGTTTATGGTATTTGGGATCGGCCCGGCCTGGGAACCCCGCAGGGACGCGCTCGGCCCATCGGGATCAAAACCTTGGCGGCCCGAAAGTACACCCGAAACGCTGATGGCGTAGTGACCATCACTTCCGATACCACTCTGAATTGGTCTACCCACGATGGATGGTATATGGATTTGCCAGGCTCTGCGGAGGCGGTTCTGTCAGACCCTTCTCTGGACGCGGGGGTCATGACCTTTGTGACGGTTCGTCCGAAAGGGGCTGCCAGCAGTGACTGTTCTTCAACCCCCGAATCATCGTTCTATACCGTGGATCCGATTTCTGGCCGGGCTGAACGCAATATTCAGGGAAGTATCACGGTGTCCAATCTCAAGGTGCTGGTCGCAGCCAAGGACATTAGCGATCAAAAGGTGCGTGTGGTCGCGGATCGAACCAAAAAACCTTTCAAAACCACTACCAAGGCTTGTACGGCCGGAGATCCCGGCTGCACTTGCGTGAGCACTGGTTGCACCAAGGAAGATGCCCCCATCTGCGGGCCCGATCAACGCGCAAAAAGGGTCACCGGGCGCAGCGTTGACGCTGTTCTGTGCACCAGCACTGCGCCCCGCTTGCAATGGCGGGAAATCCCCGGCTTGAGGACGGATCAATGAACCACCAGCGGACGCAGCGTGGTTTTACGCTGATCGAGGTGA
>NZ_AFAL01000097.1 GCF_000193225.1 Verminephrobacter aporrectodeae subsp. tuberculatae At4
GGCGGCGAGCGCACCAATCAGCAGACCCACGTAGGCAAACAACGCGCCGGCGAGCCAGGCACGCCCCGCGATGGCCAGCGCGCCGGCCTTGGCGCCCAGGTAGCTGGCGATGATGCGCTGGATGTCGGCAACGCCTTCGGGCAGGTGGGCGGCAACGTCCGCGGGCAGTTTCAGCCGCAGTTCGAGCACCGTGCGCGCCATGTAGCGAAGCAGTTCCTGGTATTGCTCCGGCGCGTGCACCAGGTAGCCGCGTGATTGCGTCAGGCCCGCGGCCAGCAGCGCCAGCGGCAGCAGCATCACCAAGCCGGCCGCGGCAATCTGCGCCGCGCGCACGCTCCGGGGCGAGGCCATGGCCTGGCGCCGCACGCGCGCCAGACCCAGGGCAAACCAGCGCGCGAGCGTGCGCGTGAGCAGGAATCCCAGGCACACGCAGAGCAGACCGGGCAGCAGGCCGCGCCACATGACCAGCAGCAGCGTCGCTGCCACCAGCAGGTAGCTGGTCAGGGCGACTCCCCGGCTCGGGGCGTGCGCCGGCTCAGGCCGCGTTGCCCCCGGAGGATCAGGGGAAGGATGCTGGAGCATGCGCCAAGCCAAGGTATGGCGGGAGGGACGCGAATCAGGCCACGCGCACCGCGGCACCCGCGCCGCGCGCGAGCACCGTGCCGATCGCATGCACCTGCTCCCCCGCGGCGCGCAGCGTGGCGGCCGTGGCGTCAGCGTGCGCGGCATCGACGAGCACCACCATGCCGATGCCGTTGTTGAAGGTACGGAGCATCTCGGTGTCGTCGATTCCGGCGGTCTCCTGCAACCAGGAAAACAGCTCGCTGCGGGGCCAACTGCCCCGCTGGAGTTGAACCGCCATGCCCTCGGGCAGCACGCGGGGAATGTTCTCCAGCAGGCCGCCGCCGGTGATGTGCGCCAGCGCCCTGATGGGGTGCGCGGCCAGCGCCGCCAGCACGCTCTTCGCATACAGGCGCGTGGGTTCCATGACGGCCTGCCTGAAGGGCTTGCCATCGAGCGTTGCAGGGGCGGATGCACCGGCGCGCTCGATGCACTTGCGCACCAGGCTGAAACCGTTGGAATGCACGCCGTGGCTGGCCAGTCCCAGCACCTTGTCGCCGGGCTGCACGTTCTGGCCGGTCAGGATCCGGGATTTTTCGACGACGCCCACGGCAAAGCCGGCCAGGTCGTACTCGCCGGCAGGGTACATGCCGGGCATCTCCGCGGTTTCACCGCCGATCAGCGCGCAGCCGCAGAGCGAGCAGCCCCGGGCAATGCCGCCGATCACGGCCGCGGCCGTTTCCACGTCGAGCCGACCACAGGCAAAGTAATCGAGAAAGAACAGCGGCTCGGCGCCCTGCACGAGCAGGTCGTTCACGCTCATGGCGACCAGATCGATTCCCACGCCGTCGTGCATGTTCCATTCGAACGCCAGCCGGAGCTTGGTGCCCACGCCGTCGGTGCCCGAGACCAGCACGGGCTCCCGGTAGCGCCGGGGTAGCTCGAACAGCGCGCCAAAGCCGCCAATGCCCGCCAGCACCCCTTCGCGCAAGGTCTTTTTGGCCAGGGGCTTGATGCGCTCGACCAAGGCGTCGCCCGCGTCGATGTCAACGCCGGCGTCTTTGTACGAGATCGGGGGAAGGGGGGCCGAGGAACTCATCGGTGCTGTGCTGCGGGGATAGCCCCGCGCGGCGGACTGGAATCCGGGGATTCTAAGGCGCGCCGGGCGCGCCGGACCGTACCGGGTGGGCCCATTGCCACAGCAGCCAGGCGACCTCCTCGACCCCTTGTTTTTTGAGCGCCGAGAACATCATCACCTCGCCACCGCCTGCTTGCAGCCGCGTAATCGACAGCACCTTGGCCTGCTCGGCGCGCGTGAGTTTGTCCGCCTTGGTCAGGACGATGAGGAACTTCAGACCCTGCTGTACGCGCGGGCGCAGCACGTCGAGCAGGGCCTCGTCCAGCCCGGTCAGACCCAGGCGGGGGTCGCAGAGCAGCACGATGCCGGTGAGCCCCGGCCGGCTGACCAGGTAATTCACCATCACCTGCTGCCAGCGCAGCTTGTCCGCGCGCGGCACCGCGGCGTAGCCGTAACCGGGCAGGTCGGCCAGCACCGCGTCCGTCACGCCCTGCTTGCCCAGCGAAAACAGATTGATGTGCTGCGTGCGCCCCGGTTTCCTGGACGCGAACGCCAGCTGTTTCTGCTGCGTGAGCACGTTGATGCAGGTGGATTTGCCCGCGTTCGAGCGGCCGACGAAGGCGATTTCGGGAACGCCGACGGACGGCAGCTGATCCAGCTGCGCGGACGTGCTCAGAAACTTGGCGGTGTGCATCCAGCCCAGGGCGATCCTGGCGTCGGCTGCGGAGGGGCCGGCAACGGGTGCGGCGGTGAATGTCGTCATGGAAGGTCCGGATGCGCGGGAGCCGCATTGTAGAATCGCAGAGTTTTGCGCACACAGACAACACCCCCGATATGAAGCTGCTCGCATCCTTGCTGACGGCTGCCGCATTGGCAGCGCCCGTTTTCCCGGCCCTGGCCGCGGGCCCGGCGCCCCAGGCGGCAAAGCCGGATCTCGCCAAGGGCGAGGCCAGCTTTGCGGCAGTGTGCGCGGCCTGCCACGGAGCGGATGGCAACGCGGTGATCGCCGCCAACCCCACGCTGGCGCAGCAGCATCCCGAATACCTGCTCAAACAGTTGCAAGAGTTCAAGTCCGGCAAGCGCAACGAGGCCGTGATGAAGGGCTTCGCCAGCGCCCTGTCGGATGAGGACATGCGCAACATGGCCTACTGGCTGGGCTCCCGGCCCGCCAAGGCGGGTTTCGCAAGGAACAAGGAACTGCTCGCGCTGGGCGAGCGCATCTACCGCGGCGGCATCGCCGAGCGCCAGATCGCGGCCTGCGCCGGCTGCCATAGCCCCAACGGCGCCGGCATCCCGGCGCAGTACCCGCGTCTGTCGGGCCAGCACGCCGACTACACGGCGGCGCAACTGAACCTGTTTCGCAGCGGCGCGCGCGCCAACAACCCCCAGATGGCCCAGGTGGCGGCCAAGCTCAACGACAAGGAAATCAAGGCCGTTGCGGATTACATTGCCGGCCTGCGCTGAATTTTCCGCGCCTTCTTCAATTCCGGGTAAACAGCACGCTGCTGCGCAGATGCCGCCATATTTTTGACAAAGCGGGTTGTCGTGCGGCATGCTCCTGCGGGCTGCAAGTGTGGGTTGCCCGGTCCTGCGCGTAGTCGCGCCATCCCGTTATTTGCTGCCCTTTTGTTTCGAGCATTTGCTCAAAACGAATGCCTTCCGGGGTGCTGATTTTCATTGATCCTGGCGCGCGCAAAATATGAAAATCGTCGGCAAAGCGCAGCGTGAACTCCTCCCTGATGGCATGGGGCGTGCACGCCAGGGCATGCTGGCGCTTGTCAGGACTGACATTGCCCAGATTTGAAAGAATATAGACCCCCACAGAACCCACCGTCGGGTTCGCCGGGATGGCACCGGCCTCGGGATCGGGCAAGAGATCGCGCACGTCCGCAGTGATGCGCAAATCCTGCCACTGCCTGTCTGTTTGCAGCGGAGAAAACTGCATTTTGCCTGTTCCACGAACACCGCTTTCATTGAGCCAACGAGCCAGCGTGGCTTCGCGCATGTTTTCCGGAATTTGTCTCAAGCGCTCTTGCAACCAGGAAGCCATCTGGCCCCAGGCCTCAATGTTCAGTTGCACCCGGGCCGATCCGTCTTTGAAAATCTGCCAATTGCTCTGTACCAGGGCGCGGTTGTCCTGGGCCTTGAACGAGGGTGTTCGAAGCAACTCGCTCGGGGCTTGCAGGCGTGCAAGCAGAGCCGGTTTGTCGCTGTCCGCATAGGGTAGCGCCCCCAAGGCAATCTGCGTGGCCGTCGTGTCGGTAAAAAGGTCCAATTCCGGGATATACACAATGCAATGATCGAACCAGGGCCCCGGCAAATCCGGCAGATCATGGTCTGCTTGCGATCGCAGCAATACCGGGTGCGCGGCAATGCCTGCTGCACGCAGCAAGGCAATCAGCAAAAGACTTTGGTCCTTGCAATCACCATAGCGGTTTTCCAATATCCAATCCAGATCGTGCGGAACCCAGCCACCCACCCCCAGGTAAACCGCGACATAGCGGATGTTCTGGCGCACCCAGGTGTGCAGTTTCCGCGCCTTGGCCGCAGGCTCCTTTTCATCGCCCGTGATTTGAGCAGCCAGGGTCGTGATCCGGGGGTTGTCCACCAAACGCCCGGCAAAAGCCTGCGCAAAGGTTTGCCCGAATCGTTCCCAATGCTTCATGCTGGAAAACATCCAATAGGGGCGCGTCTGCTCGATGTTCAGCGCACCGCCGTCCAGCATGCTGGCCTTGGACGATCCCTTGATTTCCCACACCTTATTTTTCCCGGATTGGAACGACTCCAACGCCAGCTGATGTGCGCCGACCTGAAGGTCAAGTTCCTGCGGCGCCTCCACACGAATATAAATGTGCTCGAAGTTCACCACATGCGAAATCGATTCGCGTACAGCCTGCCAACCCGGTAACGGTGTTTTGAAATTTCTGCCCTTGAGTACCAGGCGCATGCGATCGCCTGCTTGCACATCGGGGAAGGTGATTTGCAATATTTCGCCCTCCGGCCAGCTAAAACCGACACCCGCTGCGGCCATACCTTTTTGCCGCTGTACTCCATCGCTGCGCACGGCGATGCTGCGGCCGTCCGCTTTCAGCGTATAGGCTTCCTGCAACTGCACGTCTTCCAGACCCGCATTGAACACCTGGGAATATTTTCCAATCACCAGCGCACCCTCGTTTGACAGTGCCTGGCGTTCAATCACAAGCTCCCAATCAAATGTCAGATCGGCTCGGATAAAAATCCGCTGCTCGTACTTCAGCACCGTGAAATGTGCAGCCTGGTTAAATCCCTGTGCACTGGACTGCTCTGTGCAAATGAACAGGCTTGACAATCCCATAAAACAGGACGTCAGGACCCGAAGGGACTGGCTGAAAGTATGGTTTGGCATTGGAATCATTTCTGTCTTGAAAAATCAGGTTGCAGTGGCTCCCAAAAGAAATGGGGGCTGCTGCCAGCGCACTTTGCCATCAGTTGACCCATGCTGCAAGCGACAGCCTTGTCCAACGAGGTATGAGTCTGAAGGGGCGGTTGCAGGCCCCCAGCGAGGGTGGATTGATCATCAGGAAATGGTGGTCAACATGGGCGAGACGCGGCTCACGACAATCGCGCAAATTGAACAGTTTTTGGTCGCCAGCGCAGTGGTGCAATTCACCCCCAGCCAAGACGATGAGGAGCGCTACGCGCACATCAGCCGCGTGCTCAAACGCTTCGACTATCCGCGCCTTGGCAAGGCCGACAAAGGGGTACTGCTGCGTTACCTGGGCCACACCAGCGGCTACAGTGATCGGGTGGGCCGTGGGCCCGGGGGGCTGAGTAGTTACCTTGGGCCAAGGTCAAGCAAAAAATCTCGGGCTGCTTGCGCACCTTTGCCGGGGCGCAAAGCTTCTGCACGATCCGCTCCTATCTGGACACTGCTCGCACGCATGGGGTTGGCATGCTTGAGGCTCTACGGGCAGCCTTCAATGGGGCTCCGATGGAGTTCGTCGGTAGCGGCTGAATAGTCACGCGTGACTTTGTATGAGTTCATGTCGCCGACGGTTCGCACTTCGGTGTGCCCACTTGCCAATCGGTGGTAGGCGGCGTGCCATTGAGCACCCAGTCACCGATCGCCCGCTGCTTGAACGCCACAGGGTTGTGACTGGCGACCGTCCTAGAGTTCCGCCAATGTCGGTCGAGATCGCGACTGATACTCGTTGCCGAAGCACCCAGCGCGTCGAACAGGAGGGTCGCCGAGCGGGGTACCAATTCCGAAATGATCACCTGGGCCTGCTCGGAGCGAATTTCCGCCATCATGTTCGCCTCACGATCCTCTGGCGAGTCGCGCCCCGCGACGCCTGTTTCCGAGGCGCGCTGCAGAGCCTCCGCCACCCCGCGGGCGAGAGCCCGTGCCGTGTAGGCCAAAGATGAGATCTCTCCGATGATCGACTGGATGTTGGGATCGTCCTTGGCCAGCGCGGCGGTGCTGTGCGAATAGTTGCGGCTGCGGTTCCGCACAGCCTCCGCGATGTCTCGCTCCACGGCAACCGCGATGCCAGCCTGCATCACCAGCAAGATCCACTGGTAGAGCGCGGTCTGATATTGAATACGGTCCTCCATGGGGCCCACATCGCGGGGGCGACCCGCGCCCCATCGAGGATCAGTGTGCCCGTGCCCGTCGTGCGCTGGCCGAATCCGTCCCAATCGTCACGAACCGTGACACCCGGCTGATGGACCGCGACGAATCCGGCCACGCCCTGCCCGTCGTAGGTCCCTGACACATCTGCCCAGTCCGCGAAGATCGTCCCGGTCGTGTACTGTTTCTTGCCCGACACGGTCATTTCGTCGCCCGCGCGGATGAAAACTGTATTCTTTTGGCCCTGGACGATCGGGCCCGCCTCTGCCCAGGCGTTGCCCACCATCTCGCCGTCAAGCAGCCGGCGCAGCCATCGGTCGCGGTACTCGCCGGCGGGCCGGTGCACGATGTCCTCCACGAAGGCGATGTGACTGCGGAAGATTTGCACCACATTGGGATCTGCCGCAGCCACCTCGATGAGCACGTCTCCCCAATCGGGGATCGTCAACCCGTCACCCCCGAATTCCTTCGGGATGCGCAGCAGGCTGAAACCGGCATCCATCACGGCACGCACCTGCTCTCGTGGAAGCTCGTGGGCCAGATCCCGCTTGACCGCCCCCTCAGCCAAGCTCCCGGCCGCCGCCATCACACGTTCCCGGGCCGTCGTGTCGGCCATCGGGGGTGCGTCACTTTTTTTAGGGGTTTCAGCACCACCTGGAGCGAGGAGTTCCCGAAGGCCTCGGTGTCGGTGTTGAGGCTCGCGAACGCCTCGAAGCCCGCAGCGGTCAACTCGGCGAGCAGCAGTTCCGGGGAACGTTCGGCATAGTGCAGCACCTCGAGATCGATCGGCTTGCGCTCGCCGTCGATCGCGACGTAGCGGGTAATGGTACGTCCCGGCACGAGATCGGCGGCGATGGCATCGTAGTCCTTGATGGTGTGAAAGCCGCGACCCCAGTTTGCGGCACAATGGTCGACAGCCTCCCGGACGGAGCACCTCGAAGACCCGGGCGATGTGACGTGCCCGGTCCTCGGCTCGGTCGAGCATGTGTAACGCACCCATGTTGAGGGCCACATCGAAGGATGCCGGCGGCACATCACGCAGGTAGATGATGTCCTTCTCGATGAATCCGTCGACGGGAAGACCCTCTTCACGTGCCCTTTCACGAGCCTTTCCCAGAGCACTGTGCGATACGTCGAAGGACGTGACGCTACGACCGATCCGGTTCCGCAATAGGTAGAGGCTGTCTCGCCCCTCCCCCGTGCCAAGGTCAACGATGTCGCCGACGAACGCCTCCGGGTATCGTGCGAGGATCTCACGCAGGCTCGCGTTCTCAGAGAACGGCTCCCACGAGGCCGCGCCATACTCGTAAACCTTTGCGTAACGGTCCTCATACCCGAAGTAATAGCCTTTCTCTTTAACATACTTCCGCATTGCTGAGACGATCGGAAAGTCCGCCGGTATCTCGTTCTTCTGCCACTCCACACTGCCGACGCTGATGTACTCCGTCTGCGGGAACATGGCCACGACGATGACTCGTTCGCCCGCCGAAATGCCAATCTTCTCGCCGACACCGAAGACGGCCACCCCCTCCCGCAGTTCCTCCTCGGAATATTCGTCACCTTCAGCGGGCATCCGGTAGAAACCCAACCTTCCCCGCGTGACTGTCAGCAACGCTGGCTCGGGATAGACGAGTTGTACGGCTTTTTCCACGTCCAGATGGACGTTGATCTGGTCGGTCACTTAAGACTCCTTCGTGAGTGAGTGGATATGGGAACTGAGGTGATCGCGCGGTTTGCTGCCGCGCAAACAGTAATCGGCGGCGTCTCGTGTCCAATGAAAGATGCTCTGCTGAAGCTTGCTGCCGCCGACCCGCAACTGCCGTCGCTTCAGGGCGGGGCTCATTGCCCTCACAGCCGTCGCGTAGTCCAGCTGCACGAAGGCGGCGATACCCGAGAACAGCGGCAGGCACACAGAGTGGAAGAAATCCGGTGATTCCCGGGCCCGGCAGGACTCGACCACCTTGTCGAAAAGGCAATAGTCCTCTACCTTGGCAAAGGTCATTGCGGCGTGTAGGTCGTTGAAGATGTAACTGGAGTCCGCCGGGTAGGCCTGCCAGGCCTGCGCCAGCATCCGCCAGCGGGGTGCTAGCATCTTGGAGAGGGCCTCGCCCCCCAATAGATCCAACCGCCACAGCAGTGCAACCGCATCTAGATCCTCCCACGCGCAGACCCGACTTTTGCGCCGCACCTCCAAGTCATAGCAGAGCAAAACCCGATCCAACTCACCCTCGCCGATGAGGCTGATAGCGTAGTGCCACCACATGTGGATACGCATGGGCTCCTCCGGACCCCACCCGTTCGAGTAGCTGGAGATGGTAGCCATGGCCGCCAGATTCTCGTTCAGGCTCTGCAACGCATGCACCTTGGCGTGGAGCGCGTAGACGTCATCATAGTTGGTGCTCAGGGCCCGTTCCGCTGACGCGATGGCCTCAGAATAATACCCGCATTCCTCCAGGGCGAAAGAGAAGAGGCCCTCACTGAGGCCGGCCGCACGGCGGGACATTGTGGGACGCAGCTCGATGAGATCGCAGCCCGTTTTGAGCATTCCCTCCTCGTCGCCTAGATAGAAGTCCGCCATGTGCGCCAGGAATCCGACGAGTAACGCGCGCGCTCCGGTCAAGCCCCTCAGGCTCGTTGCCAGCAGTTCGCGAGCACCCAGCAGATCCCCCCGGGCCCAGGTCAGCATCGCCTCGCGCACGGCACCATACTCGCGATCAAGCGCGGATGGGGACACTGCCTCCAGGATGTTGATGACCTCGCGAAACCGTGGAGCCTCCATATCGATGACTGCCTCCGCGGCAACTACGAAGCCATGCAGCGGATCGGCATTGCGAACGGTACGGTCGAGGCGGAGCGCCACCAGATCTTCGATAACGACATCCAATGTCATGAGATCAGCCCTCTCCGGAAGATTGACCGCAGCCCGAAGTACGCGAACGCAATGAGGAACTGAACGACCAGCATCTTCCCGAAGAATGGCAGCAATGCAACCACAAAAATCCCAGTGATGATGGGCGGCAGCCAGGAGGTCAGTCGCTTGGGGCGAGTCAGACGCACATAAGCGAGGGCGCACAGCCCATAGGTGATGACGGCCGACCCGCCCACTATCATGGCCGCGTCCGAGATCTGCACCCAGCCCAGGTACATCACAAACAGAACGATCGTGTACGCCGCGAGCAGCACGAGCACGCTCGACTGGAAGGATCCTTTGCTGTTACGAATCGCCATCTTCCCGGGCAAGCTGCCGGATCGAGCGAGCGACGCGCCGAGAGATGACGTACCCCATATGATCGCGGTCGCACTTCCCACCACGATCATGATTGCGATCGCCGTGGCGAGCCAGCTCGCCCAAGAGCCGACCGCTAGCCGAAGGACAAGGGCGAGCGGCGCGGTCTGAATGTCCTGCTGACCCGGTGGAACAACGCCGAGGACGGCCGCAGTCGATCCGGCGTAGAGCCCGCCGATGATGACCATGGAAACGACAATGCTGATGATGAAATCACGCTTGGGATTACGAAACTCTTCGGCAATCGACGAAACGTTTTCCCATCCCACGTAAGCCCACATGATGAGGGCGGCGGCCGAGCCAACGGACGACCATCCATGTGGCAGCAACGGCTGGTATGCCTCCGCGTGAACCTTTGGAAAGCTGACAAGTATCGTGGCGAACAGCAGCACGATAATCGCGCCGGTGATCGCGGACTGGGCGTGTGCGGATATGCGCGTGCCGATGATGTTCAATATGCAAGACGAGCACAGTATTACCCACGCTAGAACGTAGGTCGCTGTTCTCGGTAGCCCGAACTCGTAGTGCGCGTACGCGAGACCGGACAGCATGACCGCTGGTTGCCCGAAAGGTATAACCCAGAAGTAGAGCCAACCGGTCAGGTCACCGAGCGTGTCGCCGAATGCGTTGCGTACGAAGGAACTCACGCCGCCGGCGTCTGGGAGAGCGGACGACAGTCGCCCGAACATCAAGGCGATCGGAAGGCAGATGACGGACACCGCGACCCACGCGATTAGGGCGCCCGCGCCCGCGGTCGCGGCCGTCAATCCTGGTAGAACCAAGATTCCACCGCCGAGCACCGACGATACATAAAGGGCTATAGCGGTGCTGACATTGACGTGCTTTTTGTGTTCAGTGACCATAATTCTTCTCCCAAAAACGGCTTCCCTCTTCTTCAGTCCAGATCAAAGGTGTTATCGCTGATGCCGTCACTACCGCTACCCCTTTCTTCGATTGCTTGATGAAAAATAAGTGACTGTTCAGCCGCTACCGACAAACTCCATCGGAGCACCATTGAACGCAGCCCATAGTGCCTCAAGCATGCCAATCCCATGCTTGCGAGCAGTGTCCAGATAGGAGCGGATCGTGCAGAAGCTTTGCGCTCCGGCAAAGGTGCGAAAGCTACTCGAGATTTTTTGCTTGACCTTGGGCATCCGGATCGCCCGCTCGGCCAAGTTGTTCGTGAAAGGCACCGACAGGTCGCGCGCAAAGGCTCTTCGTCGTTTCGTGTGGAACACAACTGCAACTCGGCTCCAGCCTGCTGTACGCTGTTGTGCACCTTTGCCCTCGCATACACCGCGCGCAACGCCATCTTCAACCGCCACGCCCGCGCGCTCTTGAGCACGGAACGCTGCAACCAATGCATTGCGTCGGTTTGCTTTGCGCTCCAGCTTTCGGGGTTGCGCCGCATCCCCCACATCAGTTGCTTGAGCGCCTTGTGCTCATCGTTGTCAACTGCCGACTCCAAGGCCACTCGCACCGCCGGGGCGTCCTGTGCCATCTCCGTGCGCCGCACCTGATCCATTGCTGCGCCTGCGGCAACGCCAACCCCACTCCCTTGGCGTAGGCCGCGCTCATGTCCATGCACACATGTTCGACCTGTGCGCTGTCGCCACCATGGGCCTTCAGATCGTCAACAAAATCGAGCACCGTCTTGTGCTCGCGTCCCTCGGTGGCAAACAGCAGTCGTTTGGCATCGAGGTCATGCACAACGGTGATGTAGTTCTGCCCCCGGCGCACACTGGTTTCGTCTATGCCCACGATGCGCACATCCGTAAAACTCTCCTTGCTGCGGGCCTGCTCGACATAAAACTCGA
>NZ_AFAL01000096.1 GCF_000193225.1 Verminephrobacter aporrectodeae subsp. tuberculatae At4
GAGCGGCTGATCGCAGGCTACGACCGCTGGCTGCAATGGGTACTGCGCCACCAGGGCACGACGCTGGCGCTGGCCTGGGGCACGCTGGCCCTGACGGCCCTGCTGTACCTGCTGATCCCCAAGGGCCTATTTCCCACGCAGGACACGGGGCAGTTGCAGGCGCGCATCGAGGCCGCTTCGGACGTCTCGTTCGCGCGCATGGCCGCGCTGCAGCAGGCCGCCGTGCACGCCATCTTGCAGGACCCGGACGTGCGCTCGGTGAGCGCCTTCGTCGGGGTGGACGGCGTGCACAACACCCTGCCGAATACCGGGAGCATGCTCATCAACCTGAAGGAGCGCCACGACGCGCAGCAGCGCATCATGGATCGGCTGCGCGCGCGCGTGCAGGCGGTGGCCGGCGTCACGCCGTATCTGCAGCCCACGCAGGACCTGCGCATCGACACCGAGACCGGGCCCACCGAGTACCGCGTCTCCATCGGCGGCGTGGACGCGCAGCAGGTCGATGACTGGACGCGCAAGCTGGTGCAGCGCCTGCAGGGCGATCCCCGGCTGCGCAACGTCAGCACCGACGCCGGCGCGCAGGGTCTCTCGGCCTACGTGGACATAGACCGCAACACCGCGGCGCGCCTGGCGCTCACGGCCAGTTCCGTGGACGACACGCTGTACAGCGCGTTTGGCCAGCGCATCGTGTCCACCATCTTCACCGAGACCAACCAGTACCGCGTGATCCTGGAGGCGCAGCGCGAGCAGCTCGACAGCGCCGCAGCGCTGGGCCAGTTGCCGCTGCGCACGGGCTCGGGCCAGTCCACGCCGCTGGCGGCGGTGGCCCGCGTGGACGAACGGCTGGCGCCGCTGCAACTCACGCGCGTGGCGCAGTACCCGGCGGCGACGCTGGACTTCGACAAGGCGCAGGGCGTGTCGCTGGGCAGCGCGGTGGACGCGATCCGCTCCGCGGCCAGGGAAATCGGCATCCCGCGGGGCCTGTCGCTGGAGTTCCTGGGCGCCGCCGGGGCGTACGAGAAGTCGCTGTCGAGCCAGCTGTGGCTCATCCTCGCGGCCCTGGTCTGCGTGTACATCGTTCTCGGGGTGCTGTACGAGAGCTACATCCACCCGGTGACCATCCTCTCGACCCTGCCCTGCGCCGGGGTCGGGGCCCTGCTCGCGCTCATGCTCTCGGGCAACGAGCTGGGGGTGATCGGCGTCATCGGGATCATCCTGCTCATCGGCATCGTCAAGAAGAACGCGATCATGATGATCGACTTCGCCATCGACGCGCAGCGCCGGCAGAACCTGGCGCCGCAGCAGGCGATCCACCAGGCCGCGCTGCTGCGCTTTCGGCCCATCCTCATGACCACGCTGGCGGCGCTGTTCGCCGCGCTGCCGCTGATGTTCGGCTGGGGCGCCGGCGCCGAGCTGCGCCGCCCGCTGGGGCTGGCGATTTTTGGCGGGCTGGTCCTGAGCCAGCTGCTCACGCTGTTCACCACCCCCGTGATCTACCTCGCGTTTGACCGCCTGGGCCGGCGCTGGACGCGCGCAGCGCGCGTGCCATCCGGGGCCGCGCCATGAACCTGTCGCGCCCCTTCGTCGAGCGGCCCGTGGCCACGGTGCTGCTGACGCTCGGCGTGGCGCTCGCGGGCATTGCGGCGTTCTTCGTGCTGCCGGTGTCGCCCTTGCCGCAGGTGGACTATCCGAGCATCTCCGTTTCCGCGAACTTGCCGGGCGCGAGCCCCGAGACCATGGCCGCGAGCGTGGTCACGCCGCTGGAGCGGCGCCTCGGCCTGATCGCCGGGGTCAACGAAATGACCTCGGTCAGCTCCAACGGGTCGGCCCGCGTGAGCCTGCAATTCGACCTGGAGCGCAACATCGACGCCGCGGCGCGCGCGGTGCAGGCCGCGATCAACGCGGCGCGCGCCGACCTGCCCGCGACGCTGCGCAACAACCCCGGCTACCGCAAGCGCAACCCGGCGGCGGCGCCGGTCATGATCCTGGCGCTGACCTCCAAAACGCGCAGCACCGGCGCGATCTACGACGCGGTCTCGAACGTGGTGAGCCAGCGCCTGTCGCAGGTCGATGGCGTGGGCGAGGTCGAGATCGGCGGCGGATCGCTGCCCGCGGTGCGCGTGGAACTGCTGCCCTTTGCGCTCGACCGCTATGGCATCAGCACCGAGGACGTGCGCGCCGCGATCCAGGCGGCGAATGCCCGCCGGCCTCAGGGCGTGGTCGAGGGGAACGGACGCCGTTTGCAGATCTACACGCCCGAGCCGGCGCGCGTGGCGGCGCAGTACACGGCGCTGGTCATCGCCTGGCGCAACGACGCCGCGGTGCGCCTGGGGGACGTGGCGCGCGTCGAGGACGGGGTGGAAAACAACCGCACCGTGGGCCTGTTCAACGGCGCGCCGGCGATCATCGTGCTGGTCACGCGCCAGCCCGGCGCGAACGCCATCGAGACCGTGGACGCGGTGCGCGCGCTGCTTCCCGACCTGCAAGCGCAGCTGCCGCAGGACATCCAGGTGGCGGTGGCCTCGGACAGCACCCACTCCATCCGCGCGTCGCTGCACGAAATCGAGTTCACGCTGCTGCTCTCGATCGCGCTCGTGGTGCTCGTGGTCGCGCTATTCCTGCGCCAGGCGTGTGCCACGGTGATTCCGGCGCTGGCCACGGTGGTGTCCCTGCTCGGCACCTTTGGCGTGATGCACCTGCTGGGCTTCAGTCTGAACAACCTGAGCCTGATGGCGCTGACCGTGGCCACGGGCTTCGTGATCGACGACGCCATCGTGGTGCTGGAGAACACCATGCGGCACGTCGAGGCCGGAATGGCGCGCATGCAGGCCGCGCTGCAGGGCGCGCGCGAGGTGGGCCCTACCGTGCTCTCGATCAGCCTGTCGCTGGTGGCGGTGTTCATCCCGCTGCTGTTCATGGACGGCCAGATGGGGCGATTGTTCCGCGAGTTCGCGGTCACGCTGTCGGCGGCGGTGCTGATTTCGCTGCTGCTCTCGCTCACCACCACGCCCATGCTCTGCGCCTGGCTGCTGCGCGCGCAGGCGCCGGGCGCGGCCCCCGGGCGCTGGGCGCTGCGCGCCGAGCGCGGCTACCAGATGCTGCTGCGCGGCTACGCGCGCGGCCTGGACTGGGCGCTCGCCAACCAGGCGCTGGTGCTGCTGCTGCTGCTCGCGGTGACGGGGCTCAACGTCTACCTGTTTGCGCGGATTCCCAAGGGCTACTTCCCGCAGCAGGACAATGGCCAGATCAACGCCGGCCTGCGCGCCGACCAGAGCATCTCCTCGCAGGCCCTGGCGCGCAAGCTGCGCCAGGCGGTGGACACCATCCGCCACGACCCTGCGGTCGATACCGTGGTCGGTTTCTCCGGCGGCAGCCGCGCCGGGGGCGGCTTCATGTTCGTGAACCTCAAGCCGCCGGCGCAGCGCAGCGTCAGCACGCCCGAGGTCGTCGCGCGCCTGCGCCCGCAGCTCAACCAGATCACCGGCCTGCGCGTGTTCCTGAACCCGGTGCAGGAGCTGCGCATGGGCGCGCGCGAGAGCAACTCCAGCTACCAGTACACGCTCAAGAGCGACAATCTGGCCGACCTGCGGCGCTGGGCGGGCCGGCTCGCCGACCGCCTCAAGGACGAGCCCCTGCTCCAGGACGTGGACACCGACCAGGCCGAGAACGGCGTGCAAACCCGGGTCGAAGTCGATCGCGCGCGCGCCACGCAGCTGGGTGCGAGCAATGCCGCCATCGGCAACGCCCTGTACAACGCGTTCGGACAGCGCCCCGTGGCGACGATCCATGATGCGCTCAACCAGTACTCCGTGATCATGGAGTGGGCGCCCGAGTACACGCGCGGACCGCTGGCGTTGCAGGACGTCCGTGTCGCGGCGAACCCCGACGGGACCACGGGGAGCGCCGCGAATCCGGGCCAGCGCGCGGCCTCCACGGGCCAGGTGCTCAGCACCACGGCGTCGACCATGGTGCCGCTGAGCGCCATGGCGCGCATGCAGGAGCGGGCCGCGCCCAGCTCCATCAGCCACCAGGACGGCGAGCTGGCCACGACCATCTCGTTCAATCTGCCCCCCGACGCAACGCTGGATCAGGCGCAGGCCGCCATCGCGCAGGCGCAGGCCGACATCACCATGCCAAGCAACGTGCGCGGCAGCTTCCAGGGAAGTGCGCTCAGCGCCCAGCGCTCGCAGGGGCAGCAGATGTTCCTGATCGGCGCGGCCATCGTGGTCATCTACCTCGTTCTGGGCATGCTCTACGAGAGCCTGATCCATCCGCTCACGGTGCTCAGCACGCTGCCTTCGGCGGGCGTGGGCGCGGTGCTCGCGCTGCTGCTGTTCGACATGCCGTTCGGCACCATGGCGCTGATCGGGGTGTTGCTGCTGATCGGCATCGTGAAGAAAAACGCGATCATGGTCATCGACTTTGCGCTCGAGGCCGAGCGCGCGCGCTCCCTCACGGCGCAGCAAGCGGTGCGCGCGGCCTGCCTGCTGCGCTTTCGCCCGATCCTCATGACCACGCTCGCGGCGGCGCTGGGCGCCTTGCCGCTGGCCATCGGCTTTGGCCAGGGCTCCGGGCTGCGCCAGCCGCTGGGCGTGGCCATCATCGGCGGCCTGCTGATCAGCCAGTTGCTGACCCTGCTCACGACCCCGGTGGTGTACGTGCTGCTCGACAGGCTGCGCCGCCCCGCGCCCGATGAACGCCACCTGAGCCGCACGACGCCATGACACCTTCCCTTGCACCCCGCGCCTCCCCCGCCGCCGCGGCGCGGCGGCTATCCCTGGCGCTGGCCGTGGCCTTGCTGCCGGCCTGTTCGGTCGCGCCCCCGTACCAGCGCCCGGAGATTCCCCTGCCCGCGGCTTTCAAAGAGGCGGGCGCCACCTGGGCACCTGCGGTGCCGGCCGACGCCCTGGAGCACGGCGCCTGGTGGGAGGCCTTCGGAGACGCCGAACTGAACCGGCTGGCGCAGCAACTGCAACGGTCGAACCAGAACATCGCGGCAGCCGTGGCGGCACAGGCCCAGGCGCAGGCCGTGCTGCGCCAGCAGCGCGCGGCGCTCTGGCCCGCTGTCGGCCTGTCGGGCCGCTCCACGCGCTCCGGGGGCGCAGCGGCCAACCGCTCCAGCGATAGCGCAAAGGCCACGCTGGAACTGGACTGGGCGCCCGACCTGTGGGGACGGCTGAGCAGCGGCCTGAACCAGGCGCAGGCGAGCGCGCAGGCGAGTGCCGCCGACCTCGCGGGGGCCCGCCTCGCCGCGCTGGGCAGCCTGGCCGCGGCGTACTTTCAGCTGCGCGCGGCGGACGCCGAAATCGATCTGCTCGACGCCACGGTGGCGGGTTATGCGCGCAGTCTGCACATCGTGCAAAACCGCTACGCCGCCGGCATTGCTGCGCAGACCGACGTGCTGCAAGCGCAGACCCAGCACGCGAACGCCCGCGCCGACCTGGCAGCGCTGCACCAACAGCGCGCGCAACTCGAACACGCCGTGGCCGTGCTCACCGGGCAGGCGCCCGCGGCCCTCGCGCTGCCGCGCGCGCGCTGGATCGTGCAACTGCCCGAAATCCCCCCGGGCCTGCCGTCCACGCTGCTGCAACGCCGGCCCGACATCGCCGCTGCGGAACGC
>NZ_AFAL01000095.1 GCF_000193225.1 Verminephrobacter aporrectodeae subsp. tuberculatae At4
TTCTTTCTTGTCCGCTTTGCCGCCCTCTTCGGGCTTGCCATCGGCAAAGGCGATGTTTGCGTTCACGATCCGGGTTTGCGGGCCCGGTTGCACGCCGATCCGCACGCTGCGCGGAGCGGTCTGGTCGTCCGGGGTTTCGATCAGTTCGATCGTGATGGTGGGGGCAAAGTAGCCCATCGTTCCCAGCAATTCGCGGGCGTTCGCGTCCGCAGCGCCCAGCAGGCGCTGCAGTTCGCTCGCCTGCAGGTCGGGCAGGTTGCGAAAGCGCTGCAACTCCAGATGGCGCTCCAGCGTCTCGCGCACGTCGTCCGGTGCCTGCACCTGCACGCTGAACGCGGGGGGAGCCGCGGCGCCCTCCAGCGCCGGGTCCTTGTCGGCGCCGAACGGCAGCAGGCTACAGCCTGGCAGGCACAGCGCGCTGCCAAGCAGCAGCGCCAGCAGTGCCGGCCATGAGGGCGGCGTGGGAAATGCGACGCCGGGGCGCAGGACGCGAAAGCTCACGAGGAAACAGGTTTTGCGGTGGTGGCAATCAAACGGAGTGGTCCGGGCGATCCCGCAGGGAAGCGCCCACGACCGAAACGCGACTATGCCCCAAAAAGCAATTGCCCTTGGTCAGACAGTTTCGCATGTTGCAGGTGGATAAAGGGACCTGCCGTGCGTGCGGCGCCGGCCGCCAAGGACCCGGGTGCCTATTTTGACAGCAGCCGCATGCTCTCTTCGATCCCCTTGAGGGACAAGGGGTACATGCGGTTGCCGACGAGTTGCTGGATGATGCCCACGCTCTGGCGGTACGGCCACACGCCCTGGGGCTCGGGGTTGATCCAGGCATGCCGGGGGAAGGCGTGCGTGAGGCGTTGCAGCCATTCGGCGCCCGGCTCTTCGTTGTGGTATTCCACGCTGCCGCCGGGCTGCAGGATCTCGTAGGGGCTCATGGTGGCGTCGCCCACGAAGATCAGCTTGTAGTCCTTGTTGTACTTGCGGATGATGTCCCGGGTGGGGAATTTTTCCGCGAAGCGGCGGCGGTTGTTCTTCCACATGTGGTCGTACACGCAGTTGTGGAAGTAATAGAACTCCAGGTGCTTGAACTCGGTCTTCGCGGCGGAGAAAAGCTCTTGCACGCGCTGGATGTGCTCGTCCATGGTGCCGCCCACGTCCATGAGCAGCAGCAGTTTCACGGTGTTGTGGCGCTCGGGGAGCATCCTGATGTCGAGGTAGCCCGCGTTCACCGCCGTGCTGCGGATGGTGCCGGGCAGGTCCAGTTCCAGTTCCTGCCCCTCGCGGGCGAACCTGCGCAGGCGGCGCAGCGCCACCTTGATGTTGCGCGTTCCGAGTTCCTGCTGATCGTCGTAGTCCCGGTAGACGCGCTTCTCCCACACCTTCACGGCGCTCCGGTTGCGGCTCGCGCCGCCGATGCGGATTCCCTGCGGGTTGTAGCCGCCGTGGCCAAAGGGGCTGGTTCCGCCCGTGCCGATCCACTTGTTGCCACCCGCGTGGCGCTCCTGCTGCTCTTCGAGGCGCTTTCTCAGCGTCTCCATGAGTTCGTCCCAGCCCATCTTTTCGATGGCCGCCTTCTGCTCGGGTGTGAGCGCGTTTTCCAGGGTTTTGCGCAGCCAGTCGGCCGGAATCTCCCGGCCGAAGTCGGTGCGCATTTCCACGCCCTTGAAGTAGGCGCCGAAGGCGCGGTCGAACCGGTCGTAGTGCTTTTCGTCCTTGACCAGGATCAGGCGCGAGAGGCTGTAGAAATCGTCCAGGCTCCAGGCGTCATCCGACCCGGGGCCCGCCACGCCGGCTTGCAGCGCCTGGAGCAGGGTGAGAAATTCCTTGACGGACACCGGCAACCGGGCCGAACGCAGGGTGTAGAAGAAGTCGATCAGCATGGTTTGGTCCCCGGCGCCTGCGCTGCGTGCCACATGTCAATCGGACACGTGTTGCTCCAACAGGTAGAGCAGCTGTGTCCTGGCCTCGGGCCACTCGCCCGAGCGCATGCTGTACATCACCGTGTCGCGGATGGTTCCGTCGCGGCGCAGCGCGTGGCCGCGCAGCACGCCGTCCTTCTTGGCGCCGAGTCGCTCAATGGCTTTTTGCGAAGCAAAGTTGTAGTTGTCGGTGCGCCAGCCCACCACGTGGCAGCCCAGGGTGTCAAAGGCGTGGCCCATGAGCAGCAGCTTGACCGTGGTGTTGACGTGGGTGCGCTGCACGCTTTTGCGGTACCAGGTGTAGCCAATCTCCACGCGTCTGACTGCGGGGATGATGTCGTGGTAGCTGCTACAGCCCAGCACTTCGTCCGTGGCGTCGTCGAGCACGGCAAAGGCGAAGCGGTTGCCGTCCGCGCGCATTGCGAGCGCGGCCTCGATGTAGGCGCGGGTGTCTTGCGGCTCGGGAACCGAGGTCACGCGCAGCCGCCACAAGGCGCCATCGGCGGCGGCCGCGCGCAGCCCCGCTTCATGCTCCAGCGCCAGGGGTTCCAGGCGCACGCCGCGCGCGCGCAGGGTGACGGGTTCTACAAAGGCCATGGCCATGATCTTGTGTCTCCATCGATCCGGGGTTTCTTGCCGTCACCGGTTGCGCTGGTTCATGAAAACCAGCCTTTCAAACAGGCTCACGTCCTGCTCGTTCTTGAGCAGCGCACCCACCAGCGGCGGCACGGTGGGCTTGTGGTCGGCGCTTTGCAGCGCCGTGGGCGCAATGTCTTCGGCCACCAGCAGTTTGAGCCAGTCGAGCAGTTCGCTGGTCGAGGGTTTCTTTTTCAGGCCCGGCAGGTCGCGCATCCCGTAGAACGCCTGCAGCGCCGCGCCAAGCAGCTCGCTCCTGAGCGTGGGGAAATGCACGTTCACGATCTGGCGCATCGTCTCGGCCTCGGGGAACTTGATGAAGTGAAAGAAGCAACGGCGCAGAAAGGCGTCGGGCAGATCTTTTTCGTTGTTCGAGGTAATGAATACCAGCGGGCGGTGCCGGGCCCGGACGAGTTCACGCGTCTCGTAGCAATAAAACTCCATGCGGTCAATCTCGCGCAGCAGGTCGTTCGGAAACTCGATGTCGGCCTTGTCGATCTCGTCGATCAGCAGCGCCACCGGGCTCTCGGCGGTGAAGGCCTGCCAGAGCACGCCGCGCACGATGTAGTTGCGGATGTCATGGACGCGCTCCGCGCTGTCGCCCGTGTCGAGTTGGCTGTCGCGCAGGCGGCTTACGGCGTCGTACTCGTACAGCCCCTGCTGCGCCTTGGTGGTGGACTTGATGTGCCATTGCAGCAGCGGTATGCCGAGCGCCTGCGCCACCTCCTCGGCAAGCATTGTCTTGCCGGTACCCGGCTCGCCTTTGATGAGCAGCGGGCGTTG